>JBALWS010000053.1:0-28297 GCA_036960405.1 Halopseudomonas sp.
GAATTACTTCAGGCTGTATAGGGAAGTGTCGCACTTGGGAGTTGAATTCGCGAGCGAGTAAAAAGAATGATTCATAATACTGCTGATGTGTTCGGTGTTAAAAGCACTTTGATTAAATCATACATTGAACGTGATTCTGTTGATGAAAGGTTTAAATCTGCAATTTACGATGGTAAAGAGGTCATCGTTTATGGGTCGTCAAAACAAGGTAAAACTTCATTAATACTCAGACATTTAAATGAGCATGATTATGTAAAAATTGAATGTTCGCCACAAACAGCCCCTATCGATATCTATAAATCTGTACTTCGTCAGCTAAATATTCGTTATACATCTTCAGAAATCACTGAACATGGTGGGAAGGTAGGTGGTGGATTTAAAATAAAGATACCGTTTGTCGGTGATACGGGCGTTAATGCTGAGGTAACGGATAAGCAGTCTGATAAAACCACTAAGATAGAGAATTATATTGAATACAATCTTGAATTGGCACAGGATTTGTCCGAGTTGTTAAAGGTGTCTGGCTTAAATAAATATATAGTGTTAGAAAATTTTCATTATCTTTCGCCTGAGGTACAAGAAACCCTAGCGTATGATTTGAGAATTTTTCAGGATCATCATATTGTTTTTATAGTCCTAGGTATTTGGAGGGAAGCAAATCGTCTGATTCAATTTAATGGCGATTTGCTTGATAGAATAACAGAAGTTCCTGTTGAGCCTTGGGATAAAAGTGATTTCTACAAAGTTATAAAAGTAGGTGAGGAGTTATTAAATGTAGACTTCTCTGATGTTAAAGATAGATTGGTTAATGATTCTTTTGATAGTGTTGGTGTCGTACAGGAAATTTGTAAGCATTGTTGCCTGAATGCAGGTGTACACTCAACAATGAAAGATACAGTGCTTATTACAGATGAGCATTTAAATGACGCGTTGAGGAGAAAGGCGAATGATTATGGTGTTCGTCATATAAGAAATTTTGAATCATTTGTAGATATCAGAGTTAGAACGAGCACGCAAAGTGGGAAGCTATCTCTTGCGTATCCCTATTATTTTATAAGGTTGCTTTTAACCCATGACTTTGGCGATATTCAGAAAGGGCTAAGTAGGGCGACACTTCTGACAGAAATTAGACGCGTCCATCATAGGCCGGATAACGTCAGGTCTATGTACTTGGGACAATTTTTACACAACGTTACTCAGCATCAAATAGGTAAGAGAATTCAGCCACCATTTGTTGACTATGATCGTGGCGGTAAAATCATGAAGATCATCGACTCGTCCTTGTGTTTCTTCTTGAAACATTGTGGTCGCGAAGAAATATTAGGAGATATTCCTAACCCAGTAGAAGAGTAAGTTTAATAGGGCGTCTTTATGGATAATTATTCGACGTTTATTTAAAGTTGTGGCTGTTCACTAACTCATAACTTACGAGAGTAGACGGGGTCAGGCCTTCAATTGTGAGTTAGGTTGATGGATGTAAGCCTGATGCTCTGCTTATAAATAAACTGAGATAGTTTCGTTTTTATTTTTACACCAACTACGCCCTCCTAGGATTGTTAAGGATATGCGCCGCCATATCCTTAACGATCCTAGGCGGCCCCTGCGAAACAGCCCTGCGGGTACGTGCTTCGCGCTATGTCATCCATTCTGACGCTGGCAGATTCGGCATCCTGCCTTAGCTGCCAGGCTCGCCATCCATGGCTCGCCCCTGCGGGCTTTTTTCAGATTTGATGCCATCCGTTTCGAAGGGGGTTGGGTGTGATCCTTAGGCTTTGTGCTTGTCTGTCGGCGGTGAAAAAGCCTTTTTGAGAATCAATGAGGTCAGAGTTGCTGAAACCCTCAAACCACTGACTCTGCGTTGCTTACGAAAAGCAAGGCCTGACCCCGTATTACACCGCTTATCCGCTCTATACTCACAGCAATGAACAATCAATAAATGCCCATGGAGGCGGCTATGCTCATTAAGAATGTTGGCATAGGAATTTGTGTTTTGTGCCTGCTCAGCGCTTGTTCCGCAGCTCCCCCGGCTAGGCATATTGTTTCTCATGATCCTAGCCTCGACCGACAGGAGGGGGTTTTGCTGCTCGTCGACGTATGCATTCAAAAAGATGCTATCGGCGATGATGAGGACTTCTTTGTTATTGCTGAATCCAAATATGCGGCACAGGCTATTATTAAGACAATACGTACTTACGTTGAAGGCAGCAATATTCCCATTCGTGCTGAGATTTTAGCGGTGTGTGCCGCGAAACATGGTTCTGCCAAACATATTCTGGTTGGCGATAACTTTAATGCTGAGCCACACAGCGCAACCCAGCCTTTGTATATAGAAAATGTTTTAGGATCTGATGAGCAGTATGTTAAAGCCATATCGATAATCAGCACCTATGCCTTTGAGCGAGCTGCCATAGACAGCAGCGATAATAAAGCGCTTGAAAATTCGAATGTTAACAAAGTCGCATTTTTAGAGTCTGCGGATATAGTGAAAAATCGTACTAGTACTTCGAGCATATTGTTTCTTGGTGCACTGGGGACCAGTCGATCAGTAACAAAAACAGTAACGCAAGGGATAGGTAGTTTTGTTGTTGGTCTGGGTACGGGTATCGCAACGGTTGGTCTAGGCACCGGTTACTATGTTATGTTTTCACCACAATATTCGGGTTCAGGAAGCATCTTAGAAGGCGCGCTTATCGACCTCGAATCTGGAGAATTAACCTGGTCAAATGCCGTAAGACCCTATGGCGATCCAATTGAGGTTGAAACTTGGTTAGAGCCATATTCCTTTGACCTATTGTTTCACGAGTTGTTATTCAAAAGAGCTGAAAACAAATTATAACTTTCAAAAGGGCTGGATAGTAAAATGGCTATATCTACTACTTTTATACCCCCTTCTTCCATTATAAAAAACATTCTATTCGTGTCTCTAGTTTTATTAACGCTTGCCAATTGTGCGGGGTTGGACAGTAAGAATATGGTTGCTCAGGTTGATGAAACAGCGGCTCCGTTCACTACTGGTCAGAGTATTGCAAAAATTGAGATTCGAGGAGAAAAAGAGGAGGTGTTTGGAGGGCCTGCCTTCGCCCAAAAAGACCAAATTATAGATGCGGCTCGAGCGACATTACGCAATTCAGGCTTGTTCACTTCGGTCGATGAGGGGCAGGGGGAACTTAGATTAGAAATAATTGTTCGTTCACAAAATCAACTAGATAGCATGATGCTAGAATACACAGCTGTCACTACTATTACTTATAGATTTACGGATCCAAGTGGTAAAATTGTCTGGTTTAAAACCTATGAAACAGAATTTAGTTCCCATGCATTTTCGGGGGCAACTCGAACGGTTGAGGCAAGGGAGGGAAGTGTTCGGGAGAACCTAGCCTCTCTCGTGGAAGGCATTTCCACGAGTTGGAAAAATTAATAAGTTAGTAATCCATGGGGCCTGAGTCGCTGAAATCCTCAAACCACGGATTCTGTTGATTCAACGACCATACGGCTTTCAGCCGTTTTTGTTTCAGCCGAATCAGCAGGTTGTTCGCTTGCTAGTTCTGCTGAAAATATCCCGGATATTGACGCAAGTTTCTTGATAGTCTCAGAACAATACCCCCCCCCCCTTTCTTTGATACGCATTTTCGGCGTTGCCGGATCGCTTAATATTCTCTTAAGTATTGTATGGTTTATTGTGGCAGTGCAGTCATCAGTTTGCATGCCGCAAGGTCGCGGTGTTGCCTTTGAAAATGGAATTTAAATGAACAAGTACTCTAAAACCGTCTATGAAGCACTTCCGCTTGTTTACAGTGCTTGCGGTATTTTGGCGTTGATTGCTACCGCGTTGCTGGTTTGGGGAATGCGATTTAATTATCGGCGATCTGTTACTCACTATTAAGCTCATTTCCAGACCCATTGTGATACCCATTTATTGTGAGTAGTGGTGCCTTTAGTTGGTTGTTCACACTTACTCAAATTGATGACAAGGATGTCCGCTATGCATAATCGTAACCTTTGCTCGGACTGCAAAAACCTACTGTCTAACCAAAACAGCCCAAAGCATGAGTATTTGGTTGAGCGCAGTCGTATAGCCAATCACACTATCTATCGGTGCGATCTTTGTTCCGCTGTTCTAGAGCAGACCGAGTTGCCGTGTGGTTGGGAACTGTTGCCTAGATCGTTTACTGGTTTAAGTCAGCGATTATAGAGTCGTCGTATAAGGTGGAATTAACTGCCGTAAATAGAGGTTGTATCAACGAGGTCAGGTCTGAATTGTGAGTGATATTTGCTGATTTGAAACCTGATTTTTTGCCTGTGAACGAACTACGCCCTGTTGGGCGTGTTAAGGATATGTGCCGCCATATCCTTAACAATCCTAGGCGGCCCTTGCGAAACAGCCCTGCGGGTAAGCGCTATGTCATCCATTCTGACGCTGGCAGATTCGGCATTCTGCCTCAGCTACCAGGCTCACCATCCATAGCTCGCCCCTGCGGGCTATTTTCAGATTGAATGACATCTGTTTCGAAGGGGAGGTGGGTGTGATCCTGAGGTTTTAGCGTTAGCAATGAGTCGTGAGAAGAAGCGTTCGGCGAAAAACCAATAAGATCAGGTCTTGGATTGGTCGAGTGAAGGATATGTAGTGACATATCCTTCACGATCTTAGGTAGCCGCAGCGAAGCAGCCTTTCTGCGGACTACTTAGAGTCTGCGCGGCCCATAAATTTACGCTCTTCGACGTTTACTCTGACTCTATCGCCGGTTGAGATGTGCTCGGGTACTTGTACGGTTAAGCCGGTTGAAAGAATCGCCGGTTTGGTTCTGGCCGTGGCTGAGCCGCCTTTAATGGAGGGGTCGGTTTCTGTGATCTCAAGCTCAACGCTCGCTGGCAGGTCCAGTGCCACAGGAACACCGTCTACTACCAGTACCAGCAAGCCATTAGTCTCTTCGTTGATGAACAGGATTTCATCGGCAATGGACTCTGTGTTGATGTTGTATGGGGTGTAGTCTTCGTTGTCCATAAAGACATATTCGTCGCCATCAATATAGGAAAACATGGCGGGCCGTCTAATCAGGTCGGCAAGGTTTAACATGTCCGAGTCTTTAAAGGTTTCATCGGTTTTATTGCCGGTGACAACATCGTACATCCGCATGCGGTACAAGCTGCCGCCAGCTCGTCCTTGCGGAACAGAGCGCTCGATGTCTCTGACAATTAATACGTTACCGTTGTACTCGATTGCAGTATTTTTCTTAATTTCACTTGCCTTTGGCATCGTCTGAAGCTCCGAGATAAAACAAACAAATAGGGTACTATGCTCGTCTTTTTAAGCAATGGTTAATCTCAAGCTGGTGCAAGGGATCAGACCTTTGTCTTTGTCTCAGCGTTTCGTTGGTTAGCTTTCAGGCAGTTCCGAAATATAGACAGCCTCATGCTGTGGGATGCTGACGTGTCCCTCTTCATTTTGTCGCAGATGATTTAGCGTCAAGCCTATAGCTTGCAGCTTTACGGTTACGCCTTCACAGCGGTCTCTTGGTCGGTATCATCCAGGCACAAAAAAGGCCCCCATCATTGCTGGTGGGGGCCTTTTTAAAAGTCGCTTAAATTATGCGACTTTTTGGGCTGCTTTAGCTACAACGTCTTTGCTTTCAGCCAGAATAGTCTGAACTTCAGCAAAGTAAGCTTTGGTGCTTGCTGCAGCAACCTGAGCGTCGGCCTTCAGAGTTTCAAGGTTGCTCTTGGCGACTTCAGTTTGCCCGGTAACGAAAGTGGTTAGGCCTTTCGCGTCTTTGATTTCCAGAACAGCTTTGAAGCTGGCGTGTGACTGTGCCATTTGCTTCTTAGCAGCGGCTTGCTGAAGCTCGAAAGACTTGGCAAGTGTTGCAGTGTTCAGGTCGATCAGCTTCTGAACAGGAGCGGCGAAAGCAGAAAAGTCGGCAGTAGGAAGAGTCTTGAACATGTTGGAATACCCATATCGGAAAAGTAGTTGATGTGGGGAGTGTATAGCGCACTATGTTGCGCTGCAACATCTATTCTCGTTATGATCGCTGCTGTTTGGCTAATTAATTGAAAATTCAATTAAAAAAGTAAGAATATTATTTTGTGCGATTGCTTTGTTTGCAGTATCGATAGGAGCCTTTTGCTCTTTGTGCCCTGTAGGATCGTTAAGGATAGGTTTCAATCCTAAATCGTGAGCCTTGTTGAATAGGCTTAGGTCTTGATGTCATCCATGCCTCGGGCCCATCTTTGCACAGGGTTAACGTTCATCCAGTGCTTCTAACTCTTTGCCAATTCGTAATACTGCCTCTATCAGCCCGTGTACTTGGGGTTGATCGGCCCTGGCGCCGATATAGCAAGGTCGCAGCGCCAGCTTGCCATTCACTCTTGTTGTGCTGGGCATGAACTCGTTTTCTCGTACCAGCCGACGATGCAGTCGCTGGTTGAGCTGGTCCAGGTCGCTGATATGCGGGGCGACATAACGAAAACAGCAGATAGATAGCGTCGGTTCGCTGAGGACCACCAGATTGGGGTGTTGATGCGCAATTGAGGCGATAGAACGGGCCATGTCGTTATGGCGTACCACCCTGGCTCGCATCCCCTCGACGCCTATCTCGCGGATCAGCGCCCAGACTACGACGCCGCGACAAGGTGCGCTTAGCTCCACGCCGTAATCATAATAGGGGATGCCAAAGTCATCTAACGAGTGTTCGATAACCGGTGCTGATTGAGGCTCTTGCTCAACAGAGCCTTCAAGGTAGTCGGCGGGTTCCTGAGTAAAGGCGCGGTACAGCAGTTGTCTGTCACGGACAAAGGTGGCGGCGACACCCACCGAAGCGCCCAACCATTTATGCGGATCGACTATGACTGAGTCCGCCAACTCTAACCCGGAATAGAGCGGTGCGAGTCGCTCGTCCAAGATTCCCGGCAAGCCATAGGCACCATCAACGTGAAACCAGATCTGCTGTTGCTGGGCGATGTCGCCGATCGCCTGCAAGGGATCGATGGCCCCGGTGTTGGTGGTACCCGCGTTGGCGACGATGGCCAGCGGTAAAACACCCGCAGCACGATCCTTGGCGATCGCCCGTTGCAACGCATCGACTCGCATACGGCCTTTGTCGTCGCAGGCGATCGGTATGATTGAGCGGCGACCAATACCCAACACGCCGCCAGCGCGCTGGATGGTATGGTGGCACTCTTGGCTGGCGTAGAGGCTGACTGGCCTATCCACGCCATCGGCGGCAGGGTCGCGGCCTACCCGTTCAAACGCCGACTGCCGCGCCGCACCCAGCGCCACCAAATTGGCTACCGAGCCGCCGCTACTGTAGACCCCTTTCATCTCACCAAGCCCGAGCATGCTGGCTAACCACTGCAAAGACAGCTCTTCTAAAAAGTTGAAGGCGGTATGCATATAGCGTTGCGGTGAGGCGATGCTCGCAGCCGTCGAGGCCAAGGTGGCTACGCTAGTCGATCCGGTGGTGATAAAAGAACTGAAACCGGGCCTGGGGACCGGAGAGCCGTTTGGAATGATCTGCTGAATCAGTTCTTGGGTAACGCGGTCGATACCGACCCCTTGCTGCGGCAATGGGCTGTTTAGCCTCTCACACCAATTATTATCCGGGTGCAGGGCATCAGGGTGTTCAAATTTGAGATACTGATCCAACCCCGCGCCAAGTTGTGTCAATAGTGCTTGGAGATGACCGGTCTCGGCCTGTTCTGTGGACATAACTACCACCTTGTCTATATTTGCTGCGGGTCTTAGTCGCGCTAGGGCTAATTGTTCAGGCTGAGCTTAGGTATTAAGGGCGATTAACTAAGCAAGCATAGCCCTGATTTGAGATATACGGTCAGATTGCTTGATTGCTGAGTCATTGGGTCTTTAGCCTGCCGTTATCGGGTCTGCTCCGGCATTGTTGGAGCTGGCGGTTAATCGCCTCAAATAGAGTTGAGTTGGCGGGCGGATCGGTCCATCCTGCTCGGCAGTTTCCTGTGAACCCCATTCGAAGGATGTTGAAAGTCATGTACCAGCTCAGCGGAATTATCTTTGCGGTTGTCACGGCCTTGTTGCTGGCGGGTTGTGATAACAAAACTACCAATCTGTCGACTCAAGATCCTGATTTTGCCTACGAGCTGGATACCTGGGCAGAGAACTCGGAGGTGTATGAGTTCACCCTTAAAGCGAGCCCCGATCAGGCCTGTATTATGTTGATGCTCGATAGCGGCGTAGCGATGGCGATGGACTGCTTCCCGAAAGGCACTGCAGCACCGAAAGTGTCGTTATTAAGCCCTGACTATATGTACGAGCTGGATACCTGGGTGGAGAACTCTGAGCTGTACGAGTTTACTCCGCGCTCAAACCGCGATTACAGCTGCATCATGTATATGCTCGATAGCGGCAACGATATGGATCTCAAATGCCGCCCTAAAGCGGCTCAGATGGGTGAGGTAGCTCCGGCACTGCCGACGGTTCAGTAACCATTAGCAACGCACAGGCGGTTTGTACCATCGCCAGCGCTTGGGTTCCGCATCGCAGGTGTTATTGCCGGGCTAGATCTTGAACTGCGAAACTAGCTCGCGCATCTTGCTGGAGGCGGTGTTGAGTTCGGCTGAGGCGCCGCTCATCTGGGTGCAGCCCGCCGACAGTTCGATCGCGACGCTGTTAACCGAGGCGATGCTGCGGTTGATCTCTTCGGCGACCGAGCTTTGCTCTTCGGCTGCAGTCGCTATCTGGGTGTTGGAACGCGAGATCTTGCCCGCAGATTCTTTGATTTCGGCCAGTGCCTCTCGGGCGGAATGGATCTGGCTGACGCTGTCTTGAGCCTTGGCAGCGCTCTGATCCATCGTATTGACCGCCGATGCGGTGCCGCTTTGTAGCTGTGCGATCATCGCATCGATCTGCTCGGTCGAGTTCTGGGTTCGCCCTGCCAGATTACGGACCTCGTCAGCCACTACGGCAAACCCGCGTCCTTGTTCACCGGCGCGAGCCGCTTCGATGGCAGCGTTGAGTGCCAGCAGGTTGGTTTGCTCGGCTATTCCTCTGATCACATCGAGGATCGAGCTGATGCTGTCCACGTCGTTAGCAAGGTTAGCGATGGAGGATGCGGCTTGGTTGACCTCGTCGGCCAGCTCCGTCACGGCCTGCATTGAACCTTCGACAATCAGAGTGCCTCGGTCGGCCACGGTCAGGCTTTCATTGGCGCCGGCCTGAGCCTCTTGGGTGCTATGGGCCACCTCGGCAGCGGCGGATGTCATCTGGTTGACTGCGGCGGCGGATTGCTGCATCTCCTGCGTTTGCAGCTCGGCATGCTGGCGAGTTTGGCTGGCGACTTCAGCGATGTGACTGCTGGATAGGGCAACTTGCTCGGCACTCTGGTTAATCTGCCCGACCTGTTGGCGAAACTGTTCCACTAGAGATTTCAGTGCCTTGGCCATCGAGCGGGTGTCGGCCAGTCCCTCTGGTCGTATCTGTCGGGTCAGGTCTCCCTCAGCACAACTTTGCATCTCTTGCTCGATACGGGCCATCGGTCGAAACACCTGGCGCTGCAGCAGTATCACCGCTAGCAGGATGGAGGCAAAGATGATCGCCAGCATTAATCCCATGCCCATATATTCGGTGGCGCGGGTACGCTCGATAAAGGCGCGATTGTCTTCCAGCGCGGTAAGGATAACGCCGCCTTGACCACCGTCGTCGACGATCGGATAGCTGACGTTGACGCTGTGATTGGCACTCAGAGTCGTTGCCCAGCTATCGCTCTGGAATAGTGGCTCACCGGTCTGCCTGGTGATCTTGATCGGAGCTTTGATCATCTGCTCGACGGCTTGCAAATTATGGGTTGGTTTGAGGATCACTTCGATATAACCCGCCAGTCTCAGGCCGCCAGTAGGCACAAGGGTACTGTGGTAGCTGTCACCGTTTAGGGTCCAGGAATCAAACACCAACTTCATTCGCTCTGCGCCGGATCGGTTTTGTAGGGCCTTATCGATGCGTGCAGGCAGTTGCGTCCCTATTGCTGTTTCACCGTGACTGCTTTGGCTAATGAATGTTCCCGTTTTGTCGTAGACGCGAATCTTGGCCAAATCGACCAGTCCCGAATTGACATAGGTACTGGCGAAGTAATCGTCGAGCAGTTTGGGCAAGGTCGACAGTTGTTTTTTCTTGATCGCATTGCGTACCGCTTTAGCATTGCTGATCGAGGCCCCCATCTCGGCTCCCAGCGATTGAACTTCGCTGATGGTATTGCGGCTGGCAACATCGATCGCCTTAACCAGTGCCTGTTGCTGGGCGGTAACCGCTGAGCGGTAGAATTGATCACTAACGAAAAGAGAGCAGGCGAGGACTAATAGCCCCACCAGAAAGAGAATTCCGATGGTGAGGGATTTAATGGACCAGCGTTCGAAGTGCATAGAATTGCTCGGAGATGGTTGTAGTTTTTGGCGCTGCTTGTCTTAATAGAAAGGCTTTGGACCACTCGACAATGTTGTCGTGAAACCGTAGCTGCTCGGTCTATATTGGTGACTGTGGCCTTACTGGCAGCTGCAAACGACTTGGGCGTTTTCAGAGCACAGCAACGCTAGACCTAGACGGCAAGGCGCTACCTTAACAGGCGAGCGATGGAGAGATTGTGGATAGGGGGGAGAGTAGTTTCTCATCATGACATCCATGTTATTACTAGAAAGACGGCAGTTTACACTTGATCAAATTATCAGCAATTGACCTGGATCACGTGTAAATTTTATTACTTGACACTAATGTATGGTTATTAGTGATTGGTAATGTTTGGTCAAGATAGGCGTAATGTTGAAGCGTTGATGGGGTGGGATTAAGCCCATTACTTAACGGATCATTAGGAAGTTATTGATAACTAAGGCGTGGTAAATTAAGTCGAGCAGAAGAGGGTGTTTTGACTCATTTCTCCCCGTCATCGGCCGATAACATCTGTTAGGCAAAATAGTTTGAGGTACTCACTGTGCATATCACCAGCAACCACTCCGATCTCGTCAACCGTCACGATTCCCACAATAAGCTCTCTTCAAATGGCCAAGAGCCAGCGACGAAGGGTGCTTCTGCCACCGATGTGCTGCTGGAGAAACTGGCTCAGAAGGTGCCGGGGATGAAGGGTGCGGAAGATTTTAAACAGCTCGATGCACGCGACTTTACCCCCAAGAAAGTGGCTGGCCGAATCACCGATTTTGTCGAGATGGGGCTGGAGCAGGCAAGAAAGAGTGGCAAGTCTGAGAGCGAAGTGGAAGCGCTGCGCCAGCAGGCGATGTCGGGGATTCAGAAGGGGTTTGCCGAAGCCCGGTCGATTCTCGATAACATGAACCTGCTGACCGATGAGGTCTCTGCCAACATCGACGATACCCTCAAGCAGACGATGAGTGGGCTGGAAGGTTTGGCGCCGTCTGCGGTGCAGCAGAGCTTTGGCGGTTCGCGTACCAGTGTCCTGGCCGCTGAACGTTATCAGGCGGCTGAAACGCTGTCGTTGAAGGTGACGACCCAGGATGGTGACGAGGTCACGATCAAGTTCGATAAGCAGAGCGATTATCAGTCCAGTTTTGGCGGCTACGCCGATAGCAGCGGTTCGGCGGTATCGTTTAGTGTCGACCGCAGTGAGAGCAGTAATTATCGTTTTAGTGTTGAAGGCGACTTGGACGACGATGAAATCGATGCGTTGCAGGACCTGATCAAAGACGTCAACGAGATTGCCGATGACTTCTTTGATGGTGACGTGCAGGCCGCGTTCGATCAGGCTTCCGAATTCAGAATGGATAAGACAGAGCTGGCATCGATGAATCTGCAGTTGACTCGCTCAGCCCGCTACACCGCCGTATCAGCGTACGAGCAGGTTCAGAATCATGACAGCGCCAACCAAGGGCCGGGACGTAAACTGGGCCATATGATGCACGATCTGGCGGGAAGTTTATCCAACCCGGGTCTGGGCTTTATCGAATCGCCGTTTGATTTAGGCAAGGATTTGATGACCGGGCTGATCAATCAAGACCAGCGGGTCAAAGAGGCGGATGATGACATGCGTTCGCTGATCGAGCAGCGGCTGCAAGGCATGCGCGATATTATCGATGGCTTGGCTGCAGCCCACGAGCTGGAGGAGGACTGATCTGGGTCTAAAGATTAGTTTGTCGGTTATATCGGTAGGGGATTAAAAATGGCGCTTTGGTTTCAATGCGCCATTTTTTGTGGGTAGTCAGCAGGCCGCATGCCTTATTAGGCTACCTTTTAGCCCAGTTGAGGGGCGTCGTAATCCCGAGGTTCGTCGCTGTAGACGCATACATTCCACTTTTCGACCAGTCCATCTTCGGCCACACACTGGGTCTCGAAAAACTGTTGGATCTCTTGGCGTTGGCAATGGGCTTCAAACGCCGTCATATCCTGCCAGATCTCGTTGAATACAATCGGATAGCTATCGCCTTCGGCAAACGGGCTGGGTTGGTGGCGGGTCACGGTGTATTGAATGCAGCCGTCTTCGCGCTGGGAGTTGGGCTCAAGCGCCTGGAGGACACTAAATAACGCTGCTTCTTGGCCGCTCTTGGGTAGAAATTGAGCTAAGCAGTAGACTTTCTTGGACATGACTGGGTTCCTATAAACGGCGAGAAATGGATCGATAGCTGCGCTGCTATCATCGCTTAGATAATCGCTGAGGAAAACCTTTGATATTACCGCCCCCAAGTTCTCCAAACCTCTCTCCATGTGGCTGAGAAAGGCTAAAATGCTGGCGGGCTAGGCTCAGCGCGTTCAGCTATTTTGCTGTACCGTTGGCATCGATTGGCTGCTTGTTAATTGGATTGAAAAGGGAAAGTTGATGGCTCTCGATAAAGTGTTGCTGGTCAGCGCCGACGCGCAGCGTTACCGACAGTTGCTGGAACCGCTGTTGTCTGGCGTTGAACTGGTTTCGGCCGAAACCGCCGAGCAGGCGCTGCCGCACTGTGGCGATAGCGAGGTGCTATTCGGAGATCCCGATTTGTTGCTGCCGCTGCTCGATCGCATGCCGAAGCTGCGCTGGATTCAATCGAGTTGGGCCGGGGTGGCGCCGTTGGTCGAAGCGCTGCGGCGGCAACCGAATCCTGAGTTGGTGCTCACCAATGTCCGAGGAATCTTTGGACCGTTGATGGCGGAGTATGTGTTCGCTTACCTGCTAGGCCACGAACGGCAGCTGCTGGCGAACTGGCAGGCGCAAAAGCAGCGGCAGTGGCGGGGACAGCGCTGCGGTAGCCTGCAGGGTAAAACCTTAGGGCTGCTGGGGCTGGGAAGTATCGGTGCGCAGCTGGCCAATAGCGCGCGACAGTTTGGTATGCGGGTGCTGGGCTGTTCGCGCAGTGCGCCGGTAGCGGGCTTGGTGGACCGGCACCATCTGTCCGAACAGCTGCCGCAGATGGCCGCCGAGGTCGATTATTTGGTTTGTACGCTGCCGAGCACACCGCAGACCCTAAACCTGATAGATCAATCGCTGCTAGCGCAGATGAAGCCGACCGCGCTGCTGATCAATGCCGGGCGCGGTGATCTGATCGACGATGCAGCGCTGGTCGAGGCGTTAACCCAGCAGCAGATCGCTGGGGCTGTGTTGGATGTGTTCCGCCAAGAGCCGCTGCCGCCTGCGCATCCGTTCTGGAGCACCCCTAATCTGATCATCACCAGTCATACCGCAGCGCCGAGCTTTCCCGAAGATGTTGCTCCGATCTTTATCGATAACTGGCACCGTTTTCAGCAGCACGAGGCGCTGGCATTTCAGGTCGATATCCAGCGGGGCTACTGATTTATTGTTGCTCTTGCTGCCAGTCGTCGATCACTTCCTTGGCGGCGCGAAAGGCTTCCTGAGCCGCCGGAGCGCCGCAGTAAAGCAGCGAATGCAGCAACACTTCCTGAATCTCTTCGACGCTACAGCCGTTGTTGAGTGCGCCGCGTACGTGGCCCTTGAGCTCGGTCGGGGCTTTGAGGGCGGTCAGCATCGCTATGGTGACGAGTGAGCGGGTCGAACGGGGTAGGCCGTCACGCTGCCAGGTCGACCCCCAAGCGTTTTCGTTGATCCAGTCTTGCAATGGCTGGGTTAGCTCGGTGGTGTTGTCGAGTGCGCGCTGAACGAAGCTCTCGCCCATCACTTCGGTGCGCACTTTGAGGCCATTGTTACGGTCTTCGATGCTCATGGTCTAGTCCTGTTTGGGCGGTTCGGGTTCGGTGTTTGAGCTGGAGTCTGAGCTGGAATCGGAGTCGGAAGGAAACTCTGGGCTTTGATCCTGCGAGGAGGAATCTAGCTCTGGCTCTTCGGGCTGTTGCTCGACCACCGCCACGGTTGAGTCGGCGTCGTTTGCAATAGGCTCGATATAGACCTGATAGAGGCGGTACATGATTGCCCAGCCCCACAGAGTCAACGCGATAGAGGCGGCTTCAAAGGCGATGTTGATCAGTAGATCGCTGCTTTCACCCTCCAATAGCAGTTGCTGAACGATGGACGCGGAGGCTATTAGTACGCCCCATACCAGCAAGGGGGGCACAAACTTGTCGGCCAGATCGGTATTGTCCCGGTAGCTGCTGCGCAGTGCTTTGACTGCGCTTTGGCCATGAAACAGCAGGTAAAATTCGCCAAACATCAGCTTATACGCCAGATAGAGTCCCGGTAGGATCAGTAATAACATCCCCAGGCCAATGGCCAGCGCCATCATGATGTTGATCAGCAGTAGAGGAACGAATCGGCTCGCGCCCATCGTGATCGCTTGGATCGCTGAGACCGGGCGCTCCAGTACCTGCTGATGGATGTAGATCATCGCTGCGGCGAATTGAATCACCGCCAGAGCGGTCAGCAGCAAACCGACGCCTAATCCGTGGGCGCCCATTTCACCCTCTTCCGATGGCGCCGGGTTGGGCAGCGCATAATCGATGATCCAGCTCGGCACGCTCAGCAATAACGCGATAATCAATAGCGGTTGGGCGTGCTGGCGGGCGAAGTAAGCGGCTTGTTTGAGGATGATAAACATGGATCTTCCGTAGAGTGGTTGGCGCGTTGCTGGAATGCTAATTCAATCCGACCGTTTGGGCTAGGCTAGCGGTCGCTATAACAGCCATCGCAAGGTCATAAAAATCGCCATCCCGACGACGATGGTCAGCATTAGATTGTTACGCCACAGGGCGATCAGCAGCGCGCAGATGGCGGCGATCATGTAGGCGTTGTTGAGCGTCAGGTCGAGTTGCTGGCCGTCGGGCATCAGCACCGCTGGCACGATGATCGCCGTTAGCACGGCGGCTGGAACAAACCCGAGGGCGTTGGAAAGCCATGCTGGAAAACGGAACCGGCCCGCCGTGCCCCAAAGAATGTAACGTACGCCGAAGGTGACCGTAAACATGCCCAGAATCAACGCCAACTCATTCATCGACGCAACCCCTGTTCGTCGCTTCGGTTGGTTGCCGCTGCTGCTGCCACAGGTGGGCCGAGTAGCCCAACGCGATGCCGGTCAGCGCGGCGGCGATCAAACCCAGTTTGTGCGGCAGTTGCCAGGTGGCCAGCGCCATCAATCCGGCGCTGATAACACAGATCCACATCGGCCCATTCCAGCGGCCATGGTTGCGTAGATAGGGCGCAACCATGCCGATAAAGGTGACCGACATGGCAAAGTCGAGTCCCCAGCCGGTCATGTCGGGGAAAGCTTCGCCGAGTGCTACGCCTAGCCAGGTGCACAGCTGCCAGTTACCGTACATCGCCAGTGCCGAACCGAGGTAGTACCAGTGATTGAGTGCGCGCTGCTTGGAAACATCTTCGCTTTGTAGCATCCGGTTGGACACCGCCGCGAAGGTTTCGTCGGTCAGAAAGAACGCCATCGGCGCTCGCCAGTGTTGCGGCAGGTGGCAGATCTTATCGACCAGCGCGGCAGAATAGAGCAGGTGGCGCAGGTTGACGACAAAGGTGGTGGCGATGACCACGCCGATTCCGGCACCGCTGGCGAGCAGTCCTAGAGCGATGAACTGGGCCGAACCGGCAAACACGATCAACGACATCGCCAGGGTACCCGCCAGCGACAGGCCGCTGGGTCCCGCCAGGGTGCCGAACAGGATGCCAAAAGGGATTGCGCCGACGATCAGAGGCAGGGTCGCACGGCCACCCTCAAGCATCGCCTGGCGTTGTTCTCGGGCAGATGCGGTGACTGGGAGGGGTGGATCTGATTGGTTCAACGACGCTTTCCCTATCGATGTATGGACATCTTGCGATGTAAAAACAGTCGGCGCAGGTTCCCTCGAACATACGCGTGTTATGATGCCCGCTGTTTCCTTTTAATGCTTCCGATGATGGGGCCGTTTTGAAGATTTGCAACAATGCTGACTAAAATTCTCTTCACCGCGCTGGTGATTATTGCCTGCTTGTTATTCATCCGCTATAAGGCTAGCCGGACGCGTACCGAAAAGCGGGTGGTGGAGGTGCCAGCCCAGCTTAAAGGGCCTTTGAAATCACCGGTGAGAATGCTGGCGCTGGGCTTGTGTCTGGTGTCAGTGCTGGCCTCGGCGGCCTTTTTGGGCATTCGTTGGATGGATGACAAAGTGTTGCTACAGGTCCGGGTGATCAATGCCGCCAGTGGTGAACAGACTGAGTATCAGGCTTATAAGGGCGACGTCGAGGGGCGCAGCTTTATCACTATCTACGGTCAGCAGGTGAGTATTGCCGACAGCGAACGGATGGAGATCAGCGAAGCGGTGGCACGTTGAGTTTGCGCATCAGTGGCTCGATTTTGTTGGCCGATGATGAGGTCGAATTGACCGCGATCCGGGCGCAGGGAGCGGGAGGCCAGAACGTTAACAAAGTATCGTCGGCGATCCATCTACGGTTTGATATCGCCGCCTCGTCGTTGCCGGAATTTTATAAGACTCGCTTGCTGGCGCTATCGGACAGCCGGATTACCAAGCAGGGCGTTATTGTTCTCAAAGGCCAGCAGCACCGTACTCAGGAAAAGAATCGCGAAGAGGTGCTGCAGCGGTTGGCGGAGCTGATCCGCAGTGTCGGTCAGGTTAACAAGAAGCGGGTGCCGACCAAACCCAGCCGTAGTTCGCAGAACAAGCGGATGGATCGCAAGAGCCAGCATAGTAAGACCAAGTCGCTGCGTGGCCGAGTCCGCGGTGACTAATCAGGTGTTTAGATAAGAATAATGAGACCTCTTAGATAACAGGACCCCCCATGTCAAAACGTGCAAACTCATTTGGTGGTCTAGTCTATTCCACCGATCAAGGTCGGATGTGTCCGGATTGCTCCCAACCTGTCGACCAATGTGTTTGTGGTCAGGACTCGGTACCAACTGGCGATGGGATCGTCAGAGTCAGTCGCGAGACCAAGGGGCGTAAAGGGAAAGGCGTGACCTTGATTAGCGGCCTACCGTTGTCCGCAACTGAGCTGAAACAGTTGGCAAAAAAGCTGAAGCAGCGTAGCAGCACCGGTGGCGCGGTAAAGGACGGCGTGATTGAGATTCAGGGCGATCAACGCGAGCTGATGGTTGAATTGTTGCAAGCTGAGGGCTATACGGTTAAGAAATCGGGAGGCTGATACAGCAGCGACCGATACTGGCGGATGTTCTACAGGGAGAGGAACCACGCGGCGTGATCTATTATCTGGTCGCACATCGCAGATTACTGTCTAATTTGCCGCGTTATCGGCTTTGGCAGGATGCGTTGGCACGCCAGGCGATTAGCGTTTCGGGGGTGTTTGATCTGTCCCAGCCTAGCTGGCATTCATCATTGGCAGCAGTAATAAAGCCAGCCGATCGAGTGTTAGCGTTAGGGGGGGACGGTACCATCAGCAGTGTCGCGCATCAGTGTGTCGAACAGGGTTGGTCGCTGGCCATTTTGCCCGCCGGTACAGCCAATGACTTTGCCCGCGGCCTGGGGATTTCGTCCAATCCCGATCTGGCTTGTCGGTTACTGAACACCGGGCAGTTGCAGCAGTTGGATGTCGGAAGGCTGAATGGCAGGGTGTTTCTTAACGTTGCTCATATCGGTCTTGGAGCGGAGGTGGCTTGGTCGCTCGGGCACCAGCATAAGCGCTTTTGGGGTGGTTACAGTTATCTGCGTCGGCTATTGAAAGTTATCTCGGGACGGCGCCGGTTTAGTGCACGAATCGAGGCCGACGGCCAGGTTATGACGGGCCGCTGGTTAGAGATCGCGATGGCTAATGGTCCCTATTTCGGCGGCGGGCATCGGATCGACGGCGCCGGCTTTGATAGTGGATCATTGACCTTGGTCGCGATACGGGCTCGATCTATTCCTAAGGTGTTGCTGGCGTGGCTGGCGGCTCGATTGGGTCATCCACTTGACCGCAAGCTGGTGCGGGTAGAACATGTTCAGCGGTGTCGAGTGGTGACCCGTCGGAAATTGAAGGTGACCGCCGATGGCGAACGTTTTGGCCGTACGCCGGTGGATTATCAGATAGAGCCGCAGGCGTTGACGGTGTTGTTGCCAAGCCAGGGCGGCAGTAGTCAAACCGAGTAAAGACCAATCATAGAAAAGAGGGCCGAGCGGTGCTGGACCAACAACATGATGTGATGCTCTACGGTATCTCCGCCCACGGGGTGGAGTTGGCTGATCGTTATCGCGATCTGGCTGGATTGGACACGATGCCACCAGCGCTCGCCCAAGAGTTACAGCAGTTGGCGGACGAGCGTGAACGGTTGATGGATGCGTTCCGCCAAGAGGTACTGACCGAAGGCGGTTTACCTAAAGCGGGTAACCCGGATCGTGAGTTTATTGAGAGTCTGGCCGATCGCTGGTTGAGTAGCTTGAATGGTTTAAGAGTGGTGTTTGAACGGCTGCAACAGGCCGAGCAGGTATGGTTAGATGATATCGTCACCTTGAGCCGTGAAGAGTGGCCCGCACCGCTGGCCGAGCTACTGATCAGTCTGAGCAGTCACGGCCATCGTTGCCAGGAGCGGTTAAACTGGATGGCGGATCATTGTTAGGGAACCTTTGATTAAGTCCAATAGCGCTTCTGCAAGGCCTGAAGTGTGCAGAAACTAGGCGTAGACTGAAGCTGATGGCCGTAGTCCTTAGCAAAGGATACAACAACGAGTCTGTGCACTTCAGACCTTGCCCTGCGGAGCAGGCAGACTGATCCGCACTCCGCGTTGTGACTTTTTGGCAGGTCTAGACATGACATGACTGCAAAGCCACGCCTAAATTGCGAACCAGTCTGTCTGCCAGAAATGCCAGGGGACTTGATCAGAGGTTCCTTAGTTCAAGCGGTTAACCGCTGCACTATCCAGTAACTGCTGGTTGGCTCGTTTGTAGAGTTTTTTCAGATGCGGCTTTAGCTGTGGTAGTACCTGCTTGGCGTCGATCTGCTTCAGCTGACAAAACAGCGCCAGCCCAAACAGTGCTTCATCTTGCGATAAGAACGCCTGCCGCTGTGCTGCGCGCTTGCCGCAGCCCCCGCAGCCCCCAGCAAATGCAAAGGCGCTGTTGGTCATCGGAATACCAAACCCCAGATAGATCGCCACCAGCTCCACCAGCAGTGGCCATTGCTCGGCGGAAACGTTCGGCGCTTGGCTGGCCTGCTGAGCGTAGGCGTTGCCGATCGATTGGGCGAAGCTGCTGATCATCGCTTGGGGGTCGTTAACCTGCGCCGGGTTAAAATAAATCGGCAGCGGGGTCGCTTCGATACTGGGTACCAGGTCTTGTCCCCGTTGCAGTGGCAGTGCCGGGAGCGGCTGGGTTTGGTCGGGTGGTCGCTGGCTGGCATCAAACAGTTCGGTCGGCCAGTGCTCCAAACCGGCGTACTGCTTGACCCGGTCGAAAAGCAACTGCGCCATCCCCTGGTGGCTGTCGGCTTTGCCCGGAAAATAGTCATTGTTGGGCAGCACCAGCGGTGTTTGCTGGAGAAAATAGTCGCGGTCGAACTGCTGCAAAATCCAACCAAACTGTTGGCAGATCCAGTCGGCAGAGTCGTCGTCGAGCAGCGGTTTGGGTTGGAACAGGCTGGTTAGCATCGTGCGTCCTGAATTAAAAATATTCCAGCTATTGCAGCAGGAAGGCGTCGACCATGCAACCGATACTGGTGTATTTGCTGTTGGGGGTTATGATGGGTGCTGTCTGGCCGAAGAGCCACATAGCAGAATTAATCGAGTGATAAAGGGAGTCATAGTGACCAGTCATTTTTTTGCTTATATCGACAAATTGCGATGGGTGATCCGTTGGGGACTAAAGCGCAACACGATCCCCGAGAATGTTAAAGAGCACTCCTGGGATGTCGCCACCATCGCCCACGCGTTGGCGGTGATCCGCAATCGGATCTACGGCGGCAGTGTCGATGTTAACGCAGTAGTGGTGGCGGCGATCTACCATGACTCGGTCGAAGCGGTCTGCTCCGATCTGATCACCCCGGTTAAATACCACTCACGGGCGATTCGAGATGCCTTCAAAGAGATCGAACTGACCGCCGAGAAAGAGCTGGTGGCGATGCTACCCGAGGAGTTGCAGGATGATTTTTCCCGTTACTTAATGGAGGAAAACCTGCCGCAGGAGCATCAGCAACTGGTCAAGATGGCCGACTCGATCACCGCCTATCTGAAGTGTCAGATGGAACTCAAGAACGGCAATATGCAGTTCTCCAAAGCCGCCGAATCGATCTGGCAGCGCTTAAAGGGCTACGACCAACCCGAGATCGATTACTTCCTGCGGGTGTTTGCCCCCAGCTACGACCTGACTCTGGATGAGATTCTGGCACCCGGAGTGGAAACCGCACCGGTTTTAAAAGAGGTTAATTAACCTTGCTTGGCAAGGGAGCCTGCGAATAAGTTCAAAGTGATTCTGCAAGACCTAAAGTGCGCAGAATCTAGGCGTAGGCTGCCGTTAATGGCCGCAGTCCTTAGCAAAGGCTACAACAACGAGTCTGTGCACTTTAGGCCTTGCCCTGCGGGGCCTTCAGCTTGGCCCGCTCTCTACGTTGCAGCTTTTTGCAAGGTCTAGACATTACTGCAAAGCTGCGCCTGGATGACGAACCAAGCTGAAGGCCAGAATTAACTGGGACTTGTTCGTAGGCTCCCTAGGCGGGGCTATTTTTTTATTCGGGTAACCCGATTGCGGCCGTCTTTTTTAGACTGGTACATCGCCTTGTCGGCGCGCTGTAGCAAGCTGTTGTCATCATCGCCTTGGGTGTAACAGGCGATGCCCGCGCTGACGGTAACCCGTACCGTTTCACCTGTATCGGTGGTGAAACGCATCTGCTCCAGTTCCGCCCGGACCCTCTCGGCGGGAGTGATGGTGTCGGTGACTGCGGGCATCAGCACGATGAACTCCTCTCCGCCGTAGCGAAAACCGCTGTCGGTCGTGCGCAGGTGGCGCTTGATCAGAGCACCGAACTGGCTCAAGACTTGGTTGCCAAACAGATGGCCATGGTTATCGTTGAGCGATTTGAAGTGGTCCAGATCAAACATGCAGAGCGTTAATGGTTGTTGGTAGCGCTTGCAGCGTTCAACCTCTCGTCCCAGTTCCTGAGCCAAAAAGCGACTGTTATACAGCTGGGTTAACTCATCGATAATGCTCAGCTCGCGGTATAGCTGCTCTCGCTTGAGCAGTTCAAGTTCGGCCTTTTTACGATCGCTGATATTGAGCAGGGTTTCGATGGCCCCGACGGTGATACCCTTTTTGTTTTGAATCGGCGAGGCGGTGAAGGCGAGCCACTCGCCATCCTCGCCCACTTCGGGGAAGAAATCCTCGGCCACAAAAGCGCCCTCGAGCACGTCGCAGGGACGGTATTTGTCGCAGTAGTACTCATCGACTGAATGCTCGTCATTATCTTGGATGATCAGATCGGCCATGGTGGGACGCGCATGCCCATAAAAGGGGCGCCATTGATCTTGAGTACCGATCATCGATTCGCTGGTAAGCCCGGTCAGTTGAACTAGGGCTCTGTTCCAGTGGGTGATGACCCCGTGTTGGTTCAGTACAAAGGTCGGAATCGCTATTTTGTCGATTAACTGCGTCATAATCGCTCTGCGTCTAGTCGGCAAAGAGGAGTGTTAACGTCCGCATGCCAATAAATGTCATTTTTAGCGTAGACCTATATTGGTAATTTTGTCACGGTGACGGGGGGCTAAGGTTCAGTTAGATTGGAGGAGTGGCTGCTTTACTCAGATTCTAGCTGTTTGAGCATCCATACATCGCAGCCATCGTGCAGGGTTCCGTCTAGCGGTTGATTTAGATGCTCGAACCCCAGCGACTGGTAAAGAGCGATTGCGGTGGTCATAGGTTTTAGCGTGTCCAGATAGCATTGCTGGTAACCCTGATCGCGGCCGAAGGCTAAGCATTCTAGAGCGAGTGCCTTGCCAATCCCGAGGCCGCGGCTGGTCGGCAACAAAAACAGTTTACGTAGCTCGCAGACCGTAGCGCTGCCGTTAAAGGGGGCGATCCCGCAACCGCCTACGACTTGGCCCGCGATGGTTGCAATGCGGTACAGGCTGCCCTGCTCTGGCTGGTAATGCCGGCTCATCGCGCTGACTTCGGCATCTGACGGCCCAAAACCCTCACCCATTGCTCCGTATTCGATGCCGCCCTGGCGGATGATGTTAGCGATCGCATCATCAAACTCAGGGCGGATCGTTTGAAGGCTGTAGCGAGTTTGGGTTTGTTTCATTTAGGCTCTGAGCGACAGCTAAACGGGCTAGTTTTTGGCCAACTCTGCCGGCAACAGTCCTTCGAGCGGGAATGGCAAGTCGTTGACGGTTAGTTCGCCGTTGACCAGGGTCGCGGTCATACGAAGCTTTTGTTCTTCTTCAAGCAATAAACCCTGCTCGACATACTGCGGCACGGCCGGGCCGATCGGTAAAATCGACATCACCTGCTGGTCGGTTTCAAACTTCAGCTCTGCTTTGATTGCGCTGAGAAACTGGCTCGGGTCGGTAATATCCATCGGGTGCAGCCCGTCGGGCAAACCGAGGTACTCAATATCTAAATCAGCATTGAGCGTGCCGTCTAGGGCTTCAAGCTGGTAACGCTGATTAAACTGCAAGCCTTGTTGCAGTAACGCACCGACCATTTCACGCGTTTGTTCGGAGCTGATGTCGGGCAGGCCCGCATCATTATCGAGGCTGCCTAACTGGGCGGCCATCTCGGTCCACAGTTCAACGCCTTTAGGGTTGAGTCGTTCGAATTCAAAGGTAGCCGAGGCGGCAGTGACCGGCAGTGGGCTGATGATATTGGCAATACTCAGGGTCTCGGTAATATTGATCATGCCGTCGTCGACAGTTTGCTCTACCGCTATCGCTAGATTTTGCAGAGTGCTAGTAATGCCAGGCTGAGTCACGTTGATTTCAGGGAAGTTTAACGTGAATTGACCCGGAGCCATGTAGTCTGTGATGTCCGATGACGCGAACTGAGCTTGGCTAGTGGCGATATCCATGTTGCCTTCAGGAACGCTGATCGTCAGGCTACCGATGGTGATGTCGCCTTCGGCGGTATGGGTGGTCATGTCGCTACGTATCTGTGCTTGGACTCCCGCAAAGCTTACGCGTTGTTGCTCTTCTGTGATGTCAAAAGCGGGAACCTGAAGCTCAGCGACAAGCTGCTGGTTGAAATCAACCAGGTGGGTGGCGCTGAGCAGGTGAGGCCCGATTAAGGCTTCGAGTTGTTCGGCGGCTGATTCAGACAGCCCTTTCACCGTTAAGTGTGACTTGCCTGCCACCAGACCTAGTTTGATGCCGTCGTCGGTCATCATCAGCGGGCCGTATTGGAGCGCTGATTCGACTACGAAAAACATCGGCGGCTGATCGGCGGTAGGGGGCTCAAAAAAGAGTGAAACGCGGGCTTCGCCGCTGAACAGTCCCTGTTTCAACTCGGCATCTTCGAGTGTCAACAGATATAGCGGGGCTAGTTTGCGTAGCTCTTCAACTTGAACGTCAAAAGCTTGCTGCGACAGGGTTCGGCCCATGTAAGAGCTGAAGCCCGCTGCTGCGACCAAGCCTATGCCTGCGATTGCCAATGCCTTCTTCATCACCAGTCCTTAGTAAAGTTTGAAAAAACAGTTTGATGCACTCTATCAGAGCTGGTCGGCAGTGTAAGTATCGAGGCTGAAACAGAGGCGATTTTTGGTCCAATAATGAGATAGATCATAGCCTGAAGCGTCGAGTCTTTTGTGTCAGAGGGGGCGATCAGTCGGCGAAGCGGTCGTTGCGCTCATCAACGATCTGGCCGTAACGCCTGTAGATTCGTGGCACTCTGTCTGAGATAGAACAGACGATCTCGTAGTTGATGGTGTTGAGGTCGCTGGCGGCGTCGGTGACGCTGATCAGGTCGCCCAGCAAGGTCACCTGAGTGCCAACCTCGATGGTCTCATCGATCCGAACCATGCACTGATCCATGCAGACTCGACCGACGATGGGGTAGCGTTTGCCGTTGATCTCAACATCGCGTCCCTGGTGGTAGCGTAGCCAGCCATCGGCGTAACCCAGCGGTAGAATGCCGATCAGTTGGTCGTCTTCGGCTTGATAGGTAGCACCGTAGCCGACGTGTTCGCCTTGCTTGAGCTGTTTTACCTGGCTGATGCGGCTGTGCAGCGAAAACGCCTGCTGTAACTCGAACGGCAGGCTCAGCTCATCGCTCGGCGGTAGGCCGTACATCGCTATCCCCAATCGGGCCGCGTTGCTATGCGGCTGTGGACCATGGCGCAACATAGCAGCGCTGTTGGATTGGTGGATCAACTCAAAACTGTTCAGGTCGATCGCGTCGGTGAGTCGATCGAAGTTTTCGAGCTGCTGTTGATAGAACTTGTCATCGCAATCGGCGGTGGCAAAATGGCTGAACAGGCCGCACAGGTTAATGGCTGGATTGTTGCGCAGCAGGTCGCAGCCACGAGTTAGCTGGTCGCGTTGTTTGAGTCCGACCCGGTTCATGCCGCTGTCGAGCTTGATGTGGAGATCGAGCTGGGGGCCGGTGTAGTCGCTGACCGCTTCGATCCAAGCCAGGTCGTGTGCTGTTATCGCGATACGGCGTTCGGCGGCCACGGCGATATCCTGGCAACGGATCACGCCCATCACCAGGATTGGCTGGCTGGGAAAGTACTGGCGCAAGCGGATCGCTTCGTCCAGAAAGGCGACGGCTAGATGGGTGGCCCCGGCTTCCAGTGCGGTACGTGCGACTTCGATATCACCATGGCCGTAGGCGTTGGCTTTGACTACGGCAAACAACTGGGAAAACCCTGAGTGCGCTTTGATATGCGAGACGTTGTGGTAGATCCGGTCCAGATCGATCTCGGCCCAAGTGTCTCGGTAAAACATCGCAGTCTCCTCCAGTGATGTCGGGATTCTAATCGTTTTTTGCTACAGAGGTGAAAAACCTCGCTATAGCGAGGTTTTATGGGTCAGCATCGACGTGTTTACCACCAGCAAGATACCAACTGGTGGCGACTATCAGTAGGCGTATTTATTGGCGCTATAGAGTTTTGACGCCGCTTCCCAAACCGGGCCGACCTTACCGTCCCCCACTGGCTTGCCGTCGATAGCGATCACCGGAGCCATCTCTTTGGAGGAGCTAGTGATCCAGACTTCGTCAGCGTCCAACACCTCCTGCTTACTGATATCGCGCTCTTCGACTGTGATCGAGCCATCCTTGCCCAAAATATTAAGGATCAACAGGCGGGTGATGCCCGCCAGAATCTGGTTGTCTTTGCTTGGTGTTGCGACCACACCATTTTTGACGATAAAGACGTTGCAGGCGCCAGCTTCGGTCAGGTTGCCTTGACCATTGAACAACAGCACTTCGTTATTGCCGGCATCATGACTTTCCTGAAAGTGCAGCACGTTACCCAGCAGCGCGGTGGATTTAATATTGCAACGCTTCCAGCGTAGGTCTTCGGCGGTGGATACAGTGTAGCCCTGGGCGGTTTCGCGGTTGGCTTGCTGTGGCAACGGGATTTCGAAGGCCATGCAGAAGACGGTGGGCTCGACACCTTCCGGGAAGGCGTGGAAACGTTTGGTGTCGGCACCACGGCTGACGTGCAGATAGATGCCTAGGTTGCCACCGCCGTTCTTGTCGGCAAGGGCTTCACACACTGTCTGCCATTGCTGGTGATCCCATTTTAACGGGATGCCGATCTCGGCTAGGCCGTCGATCATTCGATCGATGTGCGGGCCAAATCCAACCATCTTGCCACTGTAAGAGGGGATGACCTCGTAGATTCCGTCGCCAAATAGAAAGCCGCGATCCAGTGGAGAAATTTTGGCTTCTTCAATCGGTAGATAGGATCCATTCAGATAAACGATGCTCATGGTCATCACCTCGGTGTGCTAGTTAGTTATTTATAGTTCGACAACGTCTTCAGTGTGTAAACAAGGCCGCACAGTCTACCAATACGCTAGTAATTGTATGTGCTGTATTTTTTATGTTTAACAGTGATATCTGCTAGATGATGTTGAATATATCGATCATAAGGCTCAGTTGTGTCTATTTTTTAGATATATCCAGTGTTTATTGTTGTCGGCGCTACCGTGCTGGATGACCGATCTTGTGCTCGAACCGGTTGAGGTTAGGGGAGGTGAGCCGATCTTGGCTTCAGGGAGAGGGTGGTGGCTATGGGCAGTGGTTTGCTCTGTTGATCTATTTGCTAAGCGGCCTCAGCTCTTATCCGCTCGAGCTGAGGCTGCCTGCAGCGGTGGGTTAGGCCATATCGAGCAATCTGCGAAGTTGCAGTAGTAAAGCGCTGCCTTCGTCGGGAGCCAGGCCATCTTCGGTGAGCTCGTTGCGGCGGGTGACGCCATCTACGCTGCCTAGATTGGATAGATATTGCAGTATCGCCATCGGCTCAATCCGTGCCAGCAAATCTTCGTTGCGCCATAGCCCGAGGAAGGCGATCAGGCCGTATGCGCCCCAGTTGGAGACATCGGCGACGATCAGCTCGTCACAGCGGGTAGCGGCTGCGGTAATGTCTAGGTCGCGCAGTGCTTGCTTGACGTTACCCATGCCGATCTCGTTACCGCCGTCGCCGATGGCGATCGTGGGGCAATCACAATGGTCTAAAAAGGTATCGAAACAGGCCGCTCGAGCACTGATATCTTCACCGCGCATATTGTAGTAATGACCGTCGTCGGCTTGGCCTGGACGCTCGATCGATAGCACCAGTGATGGCTTGAAGCGGGCCAATGCCTGGTCGGCTTCCTGCTGGCGTTGGTCGTGCGGGCCGACCTTGATCTCATGGATGCGGTATTGGCTTGCTAGCGCGGTCGACATCGGCGGGCCGCAGACGATAACCGGCTCGGCACCCAGGTATTCGAGGGTGTCGTACAATGCGATAGCGCCGACCGGGCCGTCGGTTTCGAAGGTGTCGACCACCGGAAAGCCTGTGCCGATGAGTACGGTGCCCTTGATGTTGCGCAATAGTGTTGCAGCGCGCAGGCAGTAACCGGGTTGCAGCGCCCGCTGGATCTTTTTCATCCCACGCAGGTTGCGGCTGACCAGCGCATCTTCGATCTGTACGCTGAGCGCGTCTTCGTTCAAGGTGTTGGCGTCGATCATGAGCTTGTCTCGGGTCTGGTTGGGTTAAGCATAGCGGTCAGCAGCTTTGCCGCTCAGCAGTGTTGCGGCTCGACACGATCAAAATAGCTAGCGGCTAAGCAGTGAATATTGTGGGCGTCTTCTAGGGTGATGGGTTCGAAACAAACACTCGAACCCGGTAATAGTTGAGCCAGCGCTGCGGTATCGAGTGACAGTACCGAGCCGATCTTGGGGTAACCACCGATGGTTTGGCGGTCGTTCATCAACACGATGGGCTGGCCGTCGGCTGGCACCTGAATGGCACCGTGGCAGATCCCTTCGGAGAGAATGCCGTTGATGTTGGGCTTGATCTCGGGACCTTCGAGCCGAAATCCCATTCGATCGCAGCGCTCGCTGACACGGTAGTCGCTGCTGAAAAACAGCCGCTGCTGGTAGTGACTGAAGGCGTGCTGCTGGTAGCCGGGAATCACCCGTAGTTGGGCGTGAGCGCCGTATTCTGGCCGGTAACATTCGGCCAGTACCAGGCAGCCGCTGTGGCTTGACGCCATGGCAGGTAACAGGTCGCCCTGTTTGAGCTTGTTGCCGTCGAGTCCGCCGATCGCTTCACGCGTGACGGTGGCGGTGCTACCGAAACTGGCCGGGATATGAAACCCGCCGCTTACGGCAAGGTAGGCGCGGCAGCCTTCGGTGGCATAGCCCAGCTCAATCTTATCACCCGGCAAAACCGGATGGCTGCGCCAGCTTTCGCGCTCTTCGCCATTTATCTTCAGCGGCATGACCGCTCCGGTCAGACAGAGTCGGGTTTCGAGTTGTGCTTCGAGCACCAAGCCGCCGATACTGACCTCCAGTGCCGTTGCGGCT
>JBALWS010000218.1:0-3208 GCA_036960405.1 Halopseudomonas sp.
ATTGCGAACCAAGCTGAAGGCCAGAATTCAACTGGGACTTGTTCGCAGGTTCCCTTGTGCTGCACAGCGGTCGATACTTCAACACTCACCCCGTTATTTGATGATAACGTGACGACCAGAACGGCCCAAGGCGTAATCTATGAGCGAGACCCATTCCCAACTTAAACAATGGAACCAAGCGGTTGGCGAGCTATTTTACCAACTGGGAAACGATGATTTTCCCCGCTATCTGATTCATGCGATCAATCAAATTGTCGATGTCGAAGCGGTGTTATTGGTACTGGAGCGACGCGATGAGATCCCCGCCCTGCTCTATGATCTGGGCATCCCCGATGAACAACGCAAGATCCATATTGATAACTACTTTTCGGGTGCCTACCTGCTCGATCCCTTTTGCCTGGCTGTGGCTGAGGGTTTGACCCCCGGTTTTTACCACCTCTCCGAAATTGCCCCCGATGACTTCTATCAAAGCGATTACTACCGCACCTATTATCAAGATGCCTCGCTGGTCGATGATGCCTACTTTGTGATCGAACCCAAGGACGGAATCAAGCTGTCGATGGCTGTCGGCCGTCAAGGTGATCACCCCCCTTTCAGCCAAGATGAACTCGAGCGTTTACGCTCAATAAACCCTGTTGTTCAAGGTTCAATGCTGCATTATTGGAATGACGTTCTCGAGCAGCGGCCACCCATAACCAGCCCCGGCATGCGCTCCCAGGTTGAATCGGCGTTTAATAACTTTGGCCGCACCCTGTTAACAGAACGCGAACGCGAGGTGGCGCACCTATTGCTTCGCGGTCACTCATCTAAATCCGCCGCACAGAAACTCGGTATCTCGCCCGATACGGTGCAGATGCACCGCAAAAATCTCTACGCCAAGCTCGATCTGTCATCACAGTCAGAGCTGTTCTCGCTGTTTATTGCAGCGCTTGCTCATGCTGACGGACGCCTGGATGAAGACCCACTGCAGGCCTATATGCAGCAAGATAGTAACGATTGAATACGGTTTCTGTACTCACGTTGATAAGTTTCTACTGACCATTGATGATTTTGAGACATTTATGCCAATCAATGGGCTCATTAAGCATCAAAACAAGCAACTAAAGATCTTTATGACCCATATCATAGAAGTCTTATGTAATGAGATGGAACACTAATTTTGCGTTCTGCATTACGCTCTCAAAATGTAATCTCCACTTTTTCCTTTACCGCCTCGCCAATGTATTCGGACATACCCGTATTCATTGTTTTGCTTCGGAAAGCTTCGAGAGCGGTACGCAACAACCTTATCGATTCGGTTGTGCTAATACTTGTTTAGTGGTGACGCTCGTTACCCACTTAATATAAAGGCCTTGTAATGAATTTTTCTATCTTAACCAGACTGAACGTACTGGCGATCCTACCCGTTACGTTACTAGCAATCATTCTGTTGCTGGTAACCTTTGTAGAATCTGAATCACTCTCCATGCGTCAATCGACTCAAGCGAAGGAAAGCCTGATTGAACTCAAACGCGAAGAAGCCAAGGCCTATATGGAAATGGCCTATGGAGCGATCAAGGCTATCTACGAGGAAGGAGGCACCCTCGAAGATGCCATGCCAACTCTCAAAAATCTGAGCTATGGCGAATCTGGCTATATCTTCGGTTACAAAGGTGACGGAACCCGTATTTTCATGGGACTCAGTGATAAAGGCATCGGCGATAACTTCTGGAATCTACGCGATACTAAAGGCACGCTGCTGATCCAGGACCTTGTTAAGGCGGGTCGTCAAGGTGGCGGTTATGTCACTTACTATTTCCCTAAACCCAATCAAACTGAGGCCCAACCCAAGCTTTCCTACGCCCTCTACCTTGATCGCTGGAATCTGATGATTGGTACCGGCTTCTATCTGGACGATGTCGATACGGTCGTTGCGGGAATCGAAGCGAACGCCGACAAAAGCCAGACCGCGATGATCACCTATCTACTCGGTATCAGCGTTGCGTTGCTTGTGGGCGCCATTTTTTTTGGAACACTGGTGAGCCGCAGTGTCATGAAACCGTTAAGAAACATATCTCAGTCGATGGAAGCTCTGGCAACCGGTGATGGAGACCTAACCGCTCGATTGGATGAAAACGGCCCTATAGAGCTGGCTCGTTTGGCCAGGGGCTTCAATACTTTTGTCGTCAGTCTACAAACAATGATTAGTCAGATACGCGAGGTGTCGCAACAGGTTACGGATAAGACCTCGGTCATGTCAGCCCAGATCGAAGAGATTGATGCATTGCTGAACAGCCAGCACGAAGAAACTGATCAAGTTGCCACCGCCATGAGTGAAATGTCAGCCTCTGCCCATGAGGTTTCTTCCAGTGCAGCGGCCACTGCTAATTCAGCAGGTGAGGCAGACAGTAATTCACGTCATGCTGAAACCACCGTTAAAAGTTCGAGAGACGTCGTCAGGAACCTGGCCTCCAATATCGAATCTTCCAATGAGGCTATTCAAGCGCTGGAGGGCAATGTCCACGAAATCGCTTCTGTTGTTGATGTTATTCAGAGCATAGCCGAGCAGACTAATTTATTGGCGCTTAATGCCGCCATCGAAGCGGCCCGCGCCGGTGAGCAAGGTCGAGGGTTTGCGGTAGTAGCCGATGAGGTGAGATCGTTGGCTACCAAGACCCACGACAGCACCGATGAAATCCACAAGATGATAGAAAAGCTCAAAGCAGGTTCTGCCTCTGCGGTAAATGCAATGCAAGCCAGCCATGGGTTTAGCGTTGAGGCTGTTGACCGCTCTCAAGCCGCATCTGAAGAACTTCAGACGATCACCCAACATATCCATTCGGTGCAAGAACAAAGCGCGGTAATTGCCACTGCGGCAGAAGAGCAAAATCAGGTAAGCGACGAGATCGCCCAGCGCATTGTACAGATATCCGATCAATCACAGCAGTCGGCGAAAATCGCCAAGGAAAATCGAGAATCAGGACAAGAACTAGCCCAACAGGCAACCACCTTGCAGGAGATGGTCAGCCGTTTCAAAATTGCCTGAATTGCCCCCTACCTCTAACTGCTCTGTCCCAAAAAATGGACTGGTTACAAGGTGCTAGCTGCAACAGCCAGCTCAGGCATCTCCAATAAAAACGCCCCGCAGACTGAGCCAGTCGCGGGGCATTTTTATGGCTATGTCTGAGTTAGTTGTTGGGCAGCTATACTTAGGGCAGATATCTCCTGA
>JBALWS010000054.1:0-3959 GCA_036960405.1 Halopseudomonas sp.
GGACCTCAATCTTGGCGTCCGTTGAGGGGCCGATCTCCATCGGCTTGATCTTGAACTGAGCCTGGGGGTAGTTATTGGCCATATAGCTGCGCAGGTCGGCCATTACCGAAGCCATTAGCTGCCGGTCTTGCACGCGAATGATCAGCTGGCCGAAGGCGGCGTAGGCTTTTTCCGGACCATAGGTCAGCATAAAGCGCGGTGCGCCCCGTCCGGTGGTGCTGGTGATCTGTTCCACCTTGTCCTGGCTGAGCAGGTAGGCCTGGATCGCCTCGATATCCTGTTGGGTCTGGCGGATATCCGAGCCTTGATAGCGCCAGTAATCGAGATAGAACATCGGCGTATTGGAAGGGGGAAAGAAGGACTGCTTGACCTGGCCAAAGCCGACCACCGCAGCGACAAACAGCGCCACCAGCAGCAACAAGGTCAGCGCGCGAAAGCGCAGGCACAGATCCAGCAGGGCTTTGTAGCCGGAAAAGAGCGCCCCCTGGTAGAGCTCATCGTCTCCGTCGTTATCGCTGCTGGCAGTCGGGTTCTCGTTGAACATCAGGTCGGCAAAAAAAGGCGTCAGAGTGATGGCGGTGAGCCAACTCAGCAGCAGCGAGATCAACAACACCCAAAATAAGCTGCCAGCAAATTCACCGGTGGCGTCACTGGAGAGGCCGATCGGGGCAAAGGCGACGATAGCGATCACGGTAGCGCCAAGCAGCGGCAGGTGGGTCTGGCGAGTCACCTCCAACGCTGCCTGCAGTTTTGTTTGACCTTTTTTCAGCCCGATCAGAATGCCTTCGGTCACCACGATGGCGTTGTCCACCAGCATCCCCAGGGCGATGATCAGCGCCCCCAACGAAATCCGCTGCAGGTCGATCGCAAACAGTTTCATAAAGATAAAGCTGCCCAACACGGTCAACAGCAGGATAAGGCCGATCAACAGGCCGCTTTTGACGCCCATGAAGACCAGCAAGACCGCGATCACGATCGCCACCGCCTCGGCTAGGCTGAGCATAAAGCCCTGCATCGACTTATCGACCTCGACGGGCTGGTTATAAACGCTGGCGACCTCCATGCCGATGGGGCGGGCCTGTTCCAACTCCGCCATTCGCCGGTCGATTGCCTGCCCGACCTCGACCACATTGACCCCCGAGGCAAATGAGATACCGATCAGCAGCGCCTGCTGATTGTTATAGTTAGTAATGTTTAGCGGCACTTCGGCGTAGGCGCGGCTGACATTGGCGACATCCCCTAGATAGATCAGCTCAGAAGCCCCTGATGTGGAAACCAGTAATCCCTCCAGCTCGGCAACGCTGTGAAACTCTCCCGAAGGATGCAAGCGGATATATTCATCGCCGATTTTGACACTGCCGGCATTGGAGACTTGGTTCTGGGTTTGCAACAGCTGATAGATACGATCAGGAGCAATACCCAACGCTGCCAGCTTGTTGCGGGCGATCTCGACGATCACCTGCTCTTGCTGCTCACCGGCCAGCGAGACCTTGCCGACTCCTTTGATCAACACCAGTTCACGGCGCAGGTAATCAACATAATTCTCTAACTCTTCATACGAATAGCCCTCGCCGCTGACCGCCAGCAACACGCCGTAAACATCACCAAAGTCGTCGATCACAGTGGGAGTCATCACCCCGGGGGGCAGCAGGGGCTTGAGATCGTTGACCTTGCGTCTAAGCTCATCCCAGATCTGTTTGAGGTCATCCTTGCGGTAAGTGTTCTTCATCTCGACGATCACCTGCGACAACCCAGCCGAGGAGATCGAGGTAACAAAGTCGACATAGGGCAGCTGTTGCAGGGCATTCTCTAGCGGGTAGGTCAGCTCCTCCTCCACCTGAGTCGGGGTAGCACCGGGGTAAGCGGTGGTGATCATCGCCATCTTGAGGGTGAACTCGGGATCTTCCAGACGACTCAGGCCGTTGTAAGAGACGGTGCCCCCGATCAGCAGAATCAAGGCAAACATCCAGCTGGAGACGCGTTTGTTAATCGAATATTCGGCCAGTTTCATCTACAGGCCCTCTTCTCTATTCCAGCGCCGGACCTGCATCCCCTCGGCGAGGTAGTGGACCCCGGCGCTGACGATCTGGTCGCCGGCGGTGATGCCACTCAATACCTCGATGCCCTGACGCCGGATCTGGCCAACGGTGACGTCAACCCGGCTGACCCGCATCGATTGCGGATCGACTTTCCAGACATGTCGAGCATTGCTCGACAACGGAACCTCCTCGGCGGCATATACCGCCTCGATCGGCAGCAGAAAACCATCGAGGCTTAGATCGGTGATCTTGGAGAGGTCAGTGCGAATAGTGGCGGTCATTCCCGGAAAAACATTAAATGCTGCAGGCGACGGCAGTGAAAAAACCACCTTGTAGGTCAGCGTGGAAGGGTCGGTCTGGGTGTCCCACTCTTTTATCGTGGCCAGGTACGCCTGATCCGGGTGCGAATCGAAAATGACCGTCGGCTGGTATCGGGTACCAATGTTTACCCGTGACAAGATGCTCTCTGGTACCTGGATAGAAATATCCAACAGGTCCCGGCTCTGCAGTTCCAGGATGGTTTGCTTAGCTTGAGTATGTTCATGTTTTTCAACCATCACCTTGGCGATGCTGCCGGCAAAAGGCGCACGCAGATAGGTATACTCCAGGTCCGCCTTGGCCGTATTGAGGGCAGCGAGAGCCACACTCAGATTCGCTTTGGCCTCGTCATAGTTTGATTGGGCCGCCAGTTTACGCGCCAACAATGATTTGATTCGTTCAAATTGGGATTTGGCCAACTCGTATCGCGCCTGGCGATCATCCAGACGTATCTTGAAATCCCTAGGATCGAGCCGAGCCAGCAGCTGACCTTTTTTAACCGCGTTACCCGCCTTGACCGGGAACTCAATGATCTGGCCACTGACCCGAAAAGCCAGCTTGGATTCGGCATTGGCTTCCACTTCAGCAGGAAAGTGATGGTAGACCTCGGTGGCAGGATCGGCGACCACAAATATCTTGGCCGGACGAATAACCGGTGCCTGTGGTGAACTGTCGGTATTGTCACTGCAGCCCAGCAAACCGGCCAGTATCAATACGGCAGCCGAGAGCTGACATGAACGAAATAGAGTAGACATATCAAAACCAGTGTTGGCTTGGGGGAGTAGCAAGCCCGATTAAAAAAGATGCCGACTGGTCTAGCTGAGCCAAGTCACCAAAGGGCGACCTTGGGTTGGCAATGGCTGACGGTAACCGCATTTGTCAGCGCCCTGTCCAGCTATGGGGGCATTAAGGGCTGAATACTAAGCTGAAACAAAGTAAGATTATATTTAATAATTACTGTCAACTTGTTAAAAAATATTATATGACCCTAGAGCAGCTACGCACCCTAAGCAGCATCGTCGAATGCGGCTCGCTGAAGCAGGCGGCCGATAGCCTGCACAAAACCCAACCAGCGCTGTCGATGGCGATCAAAAAACTGGAACACGAATACGGCTTCCAGATCCTCAACCGAGACGCATATCGTCTAAGCCTGACCCCGGCAGGACGGGCGTTTTACAATAAATCGCAGGAGCTGCTGCTCAATGCCGAACAGCTACGCTCGATGGGCCAGCACTTGGGAGCGGGCAACGAACCTTCGGTGCGCTTTGCCTACGACCCGTCATTTCCCCACCCGTTGATGTTTGAGGTGCTAAAGCAGTGTCAGCAGCGCTACACCAACACCGAACTGCACGTCTTCGGTGAGTCCCGCTTCGGCGCCTTAGAGTTATTACAGAAGGAACAGGTGGATCTGGCGATGAGCCCCTGGTGGCCAACATTTTATGCGCTTGATGACCTAGAAACGTTGGCAATTAGTCGTTTCAAGATTTTACTGGTTGCCGCACCCGCACTGTTTCAAGCTGGAGAGGTCCACAGCGTCGAGCAGCTCAAACCCAAGGTTAACCTGGTATTAGAAGCGAGCGACCTAAGCACCGACACCGAAAA
>JBALWS010000054.1:3969-27994 GCA_036960405.1 Halopseudomonas sp.
TCGACAGTTGAAAACCCGGGATTCCCATACCCTTAAACAATTGTTGCTGGCGGGGCTGGGCTGGGGGTTTGTGGCTCAAGAGATGGTTCAGCAAGAGTTGCTCCAAGGATCCTTAGTGGCGTTGCAACCCGAAGATATGGAATTTTGTATCGACGGCGAGATACGCCTGGTTCGCCGTCAAAAGCAAACCCTAGGCCCGGTGGCCAGTATGTTGTGGCAGGCGTTTGCGGCTGGTAACAACGCAGCGCCCTGACACCGGCAAGAGACTCCAATGCACCCCTTTCCGACGATCCTATATCTTTCCCCCAACGGGCTAAACAAACTGGTTGAAGGTAAAACCACCGATCACCGCCATACTGAAAATCACGCTTAAAAAAGCGATCATCAACGGCCAATAAAATAGTCGTTTAAGCAAGATGACCTCGGGCAGGCTAGCGCCGCCACTGCCGATAACTAGCGCAATGATGGCCCCCATGCTGACCCCCTTGGCAACAAAAGAGCTGATCAAGGGAAGCAACGCTGTCACCCGGATATACAGCGGTATGCCGATCAGCGCGGCTGTAGGGATGGCCATTGGGTTATCGGCACTCGCTACCTCGGCAAAGAAATCCGCAGGAACAAAGCCGTGTACGCCCGCACCAATCAACATGGCTATAACCATATAGGGCAACATCGATCGGAACAGCGACCAGCTCTCGTGCCATGCCTTACGCCATATAGTCGGCAACTTTTTGACCGCGCTCCCGCCACATGAAGACGCTTGACTGGTATCACAGCCGCTACTGCACCCGGACGGCTGGGGATGCAACATCTCCTGCTTGATATAGCGTTCAAAGCCAAAACGTTGCAGCAGCATGCCCGCGAGTATCGATGCGCTAAGTGCTAGCCCTGCATACCACAATGTCGCCTTTAGCCCCAAAACAGGGATAAACAGGGCAATAACGATAGGGTTTAGCAGCGGTGACGTGAACAGAAAGGTCATGGTGGGACCGAACCCGGCTCGAGCCCTGAGCAAGCCGATCAACATCGGAATCGTTGAACAACTACAAAACGGCGTTACCGCGCCAAGTCCCGCTGCGGTAAGAAAACCCCGCCCTCCACGCGCTCCCAATAACCGCTGAATTTTATCGGCTGGCAATTTTTGATTTATCAGCGCGACCAGGTAGCTGATCGCGATGAAGAGCAGCGTGAGTTCAACAAACAACTGCACGAACATCTCCGCGCTGGCCATCAGCATCGAGCGATTTTCAGGGCTCATCACAAAGTCATTGACTAGTTCATACATATCCTAATACTTCCATATTTCCAAGATTATCAAAATATACTGATCTCTACCCGCTGGACTGTCAATATATTTCTAGTACAATCGAAATATTGATAAGTATCAGGAGTGCAATGTGCAGATCGAAACAGCGGCAAACAAATTGGCAGAACTGGGCCACACAACTCGTTTAGAGATATTCCGTTATTTGGTCAAGAGCGGGCGACAAGGTGTGCCGGTCGGCGCAATACAATCAGCGCTAAACGTGCCGGGGTCAACGCTATCCCACCATATCACCCGCTTGGTTTCCGTCGGGCTAGTTGTACAGCGGAGAGAGGGACGAACCCTTTATTGCGTTCCCCAATATGATGAGCTCGACGGGTTAATTACCTTCCTTAAGCAAGAGTGCTGCGTTAACGAAAATGACTCGGCCTCTTAACAGCCAAGTTGATAGCGGAGCGCCATGATTAACATTGCGCTATCAGCGGCTGACAACACTTTCCAAACTACAACCCCTTCCCCGCCCTTGTCTGCTTTTAAAGACAATGATTAAAAACTGTTAACCGTATAAATTTTAAAGAGAAAATTCCTTTAACGCACAACTATAAACTAACCTGCAGGCTGCGTCGTCGTCCAATCGCGACAGCACTGAAAGTACCTGCAGAGCACAAATCGCCTTCTGGCTGGAGTTGTTGTTTCGAATCAGCGACTGATTTCAACGTAGCAGACGGGCAAGCCCACCAAACAACCTCAAACCTTTCACTCCACAACTTATATCTCACTGTTTTAATTACTATTTTGTATTACCCGGCACACATATTGATAACAGAATTATGACAACCCGTTTAAACGTGGCTGTCGCTAGGTCTGCCCACGAGGCGTGGTCCAACGAGATAGCTTGTTTTGTCATTATTTGAGGTGTTTATGAAGAGCAATATCCGAACGACGTTGAGATGTAAAACTCTCGTTAACAGCTTTAGTCCCATGCAGAGCACACCGACGCCAGTCCGCATGGAAAGACGCAGAGAAAACCAGCTGAGCAGCGGACTCCGAACCTATCTTTCCCTGGGGCTGGTTGGTTTGGCGCTGGTGGTGCTTTCAGGCTGTGTCTCATCAGGAAAACATGAGGCCGTGGTCTCGGAACGAGATCAATTGTTGGAGGAGCAAGCACGGCTAAGTTCGCACGTGGATATGACCGAACAACAGAAGAAAGCGGCAGCAATGGAAGCCAAAGCGGCGCAGGCAGAGGTTGAACGGCAAAAACAGGCTGCAGCATTGAAAGCGAAACAAGCTGAGACTGAGCTTTCACGCCAGCAGCAAGTGTATGACAACCTGCAGACAACCTTCGCTAAAGAGCAACAGGCCAACCAGGTTAAAATCGAATTGATGAAGTCAGGTGTTAAGGTCAATCTCGCCAACGACATCCTGTTCCCGTCAGGTTCGGCTCAGCTTAACGATTCAGGGGTAGAAGTCCTGATGCGGGCTGCCGCCGAATTGAAGAAGAGCCCTTACCAAACGCTTGTCGCCGGTTTTACTGACGACATCGCGATCACCGGCAAACTGCAAAACAAGTATCCAACCAATTGGGAACTAGCGGGCGCTCGTGCTGCGAGTGTGGTGCGTTTGCTCGAGCAAGAGGGGGTCGCCTCGGCTCAACTTCTGGCCATTTCATTCGGTCAGAACAACCCAGTTGTAGCCAACGACACTCCCGAAGGCCGGAGCAAGAATCGTCGAATCGAGATCATCTTGCGACCAGTACCGGTGGCCATGAACTAACAAACCTCTCCCTCGCAAAACTCCTCGTTCTGATCGCCACGACAAAGGCATTGGAAGCGGGGAGTTTTTTTTCATCCGCCTAACTCGCTTACCTCCAGCTCACCAAGTTTCGGCCACCGTGCAGCGTGTCGATACCATTGTTGTCATTCGTAACCCTGTGCCTCATAAGCAACGATAGGCCTGTTCGCAGCCAACCGAGTGTTCGCCGCGGGTACCAGTGGCGGGAATAGCGTCCATGCCCTGCCTTTTCTATCCCCATCAGAACGTCTCAAAGCCTTATTTAATAGGCCCTGCCAGCTGGATCTAACAGACGGGTTGGTGTTGGGTCTATCACCTGTTTCAGGCTCGGTCTTATAGTCGATGCACGCTTGGAGTAGCAAATACCGTCCCAAGCCAACGAATCGACCGCGCCGTGACAACAATAAGAAAGAGAGAGATCACCATGCCCGTTTCAACTCATCCTGTTCTACCTGTAAGCACCGTTCTGAAACTAAGAACCGCACCACCGAGTTCACCTCCCCGCTGCTAGTAACCGCTGCGCGTTAACGCGCACCCAATCAGATCCAGCATCGTTATTGGCGGGCAATAGCCTCCATGAAGGGCACGCCTGCGCCCACCGTATTGGTGCTGCGATCGGTATTTTCAGCAACCGCACTGGAAGAGGTAGACCACATGAAGGCAAGCCAAACCGACCAAGAGTACGTTCGTTTCGTTAACGTTAAAAAAAGCTACGACCAGAAAAACCTGGTCGTTAAAGACTTCAATCTGGATATCCGCAAGGGTGAGTTTGTCACCCTGCTGGGACCATCGGGTTCGGGTAAAACGACCTGCCTGATGATGCTGGCGGGGTTTGAAGATGTCACCAGCGGCAGCATTCTGATCGATGGCCAACCGATCACCAATATCGCCCCCTACCATCGCAATATCGGCATGGTGTTCCAGCACTATGCGTTATTCCCACATATGACCATTGCCGAGAATCTGGGTTACCCGCTACGGGTTCGCAAGATACCAGCCGCCGAAGTCGACCGCCGAGTCATGGATTCACTGGCACTGGTCGAACTGGCCGACTTTGCCAAACGTTATCCGGGGCAGCTATCGGGTGGGCAGAAACAACGCGTCGCGTTGGCTCGCTCACTGATCTTCGAGCCCAGCATCGTGTTGATGGATGAACCGCTAGGGGCGCTGGATAAGAACCTGCGCGAGCAGATGCAGTTCGAGATCAAGCGCCTGCACGAAGATCTCGGCTTTACCGCCATCTACGTCACCCACGATCAAACCGAAGCGCTGACCATGTCCGATCGCATCGCCGTGTTTGAGGATGGCGTGGTGCAGCAGTGCGCCGCCCCGGATGTACTCTACGAGCAACCCGCTAACTCATTCGTGGCCGACTTTATCGGCGAGAACAACCACATCCCCGGTACCGTGTCGCGGATCGAAAATGGTCGCGCCGAGATCCGTCTAACCGACGGCACCCTGGCCACCACCAGCAACACCAACTGCCCGGCAGCAGGCGACGACTGTGTCTTGGCGATCCGCCCCGAGAATCTATTTATCGCCGGTGAGCAACTACTCGACAACAGCGTCAACGCCGACTTTATCACCCGGCTCTACGTCGGCGATTCGATCCGCTACTTCTTCAAACTTGGCTGCGGTTCAGAGCTGATGGTTAAAGCGCTCAACGACCGTCAGGCACCAGAGATCGCTGCTGGCGCGCGTACCCGACTGACCTGGGCCACCGATGGAGGCTTGGCGCTGGACCGGTCGGCCTGACGCCTAAGCCCGCCAACAGACCCGTAACACGATATTCCAAGCAAAACCTGTAACACCACAATTCAACACCGTAAGAGGAATAACAATAATGAAAAAACTCAAACGATTCGGCGCCGTACTGGCACTCTGTTCCGCCGCCGTGCCCGCCATGGCCGAGCAACTGACTGCGGTGTCTTTCGGGGGAGCCTATGGCGCCGCCCAACAGAAACACATGCTCGACCCGTTTATGGCCAAGACCGGCCATAAGATCCTGTTCGAAAATTACTCGGGCGGTATAGCCGAGATCAAAGCCCAGGTGGAGAGCGGCAACATCCTCTGGGATGTGGTCGACGTCGAGGTGATCGACCTGGAGCGTGCTTGCTCGGAGGGGTTGCTGGAGATCTTCCCGCAGGAAACCCTGCCCGCCGGTGCCGACGGTGTCTCGGCTAAAGATGACTTTACCCCCCAGGCGCTGGCCAACGAATGCGGCGTCGGCAACATCATCTGGACCATTCTTTACTCCTATAACAACGACACCATCAAAGGTGGTCAGCCCAGCACCATCAACGACTTCTTCGATACTGCTACCTTCCCCGGTAAGCGTGCCCTGCGCAAACGACCTCAGGTCAACATGGAGTGGGCGTTGATCGCCGACGGCGTAGCGAAAGACGAGGTCTACGATCTGCTGGCCACCGACACCGGCCAAGCCCGCGCCTTTACCAAGCTCGACAGCATCAAGGGCGAGTTGGTCTGGTTCGATAGCTGGTCGCAAGCGCCGCAGCTGCTCAACGATGGCGGTGCGGTGATGGTGCAGTCGGCCAACGGCCGAATCTTCGATGCGATCCAGAAAGACAACAAACCGTTCGAGATGGTGTGGGATGCCCACCTCTACGACCTCGATGTATGGGCCATCGTTAAGGGTTCCAAGAAGAAAGCCTTGGCCGAGGAGTTTATCCGCTTCGCCACCGGCTCACGGCCCGAGAGCGGCATGCAGGATGTGGCCTACGGACCGACTCGTCAATCCGCTTACGCTTACGTCGACCAGGCGGTGATTCCCAAGCTGCCTTCGGCTCATCTGGATAAAGGCCTAAAAGCCTCCGGTGAGTTCTGGGCCGATTACGGCGAATCGCTGGGCGAAAAGTTCAACGAGTGGCTGCTGAACTGATCCGTTTGTAAGCAGTCGGTGGGGCGGCCTTTAATGGTCATTCCCCGCCCACCGGCTGCTACTCAATGCTTTTAGGGGCCTGACTCCCAACATAACAATAATAGGGCTGTACCCATGTCTCAACTTGAGCTGACCGCAGACCAGATAGCCGGTGCCGAATCACCGGTGGCGCCGCCCGCTGGCGCTTCTGCTAACAAAACAGGTTATCAACTAAACGCTTCCAAACCAGCACGCTCGGAGCTGAGCGCCGAAGAGGCCTCGCACAGTCGTCGGGTCCTGCGTCGACGGAAGATCATTGCGTTCGCCTTTGTAACACCGTTGATGCTGTTCATTCTGATCTCGTTTATCGCCCCGATCGGCACCATGCTGTACCGCAGTGTTTACCACCCCACCGTGGCACAGTTAGTCCCCGTCACGCTGGAAGCCCTGTCCGGCTGGGACGAGACCGGCGACAGTCGCCCCGATGATGCGGTACTCAATCGTTTCGCACTTGAACTGCAGCAGCTCGCCGTCGATCGCAGATCGGGCAAGCTGGCCGAGGAGATCAACCGCGGCCTGCCCGGTAGCTCCAGCGTGATCAAGTCAACCGCGCGTAAACTGATAAAAATCGATACCGAGCTGCTGGCCACCGAAGGGGCCTTGTACCTGTTGGATGCTAGGACCCAGTGGCATACCGCTGATATTTGGCGAGTGATTAAGCAGAACGGCGCCGTCTTTACCGACAGCTTTTACCTCACCGCGCTCGATCTAGAACGCGATCCGGCAGGTGACATCGAAGCCCGTGGCACTGCGATCTATATCAAGCTGTACCTGAAGAGCCTCAAGATCGCACTGCTGATCACCTTGCTGACGGCGCTCATCGGCTTCCCGTTGGCCTACTACCTGGCCACCGCGCCGGCTAAGACGGCCAATACGTTGATGGTATTCGTACTGCTGCCGTTCTGGACTTCGCTGCTGGTACGCACCACCGCTTGGATCGCTCTGCTGCAGACCAACGGCGTGATTAATACCTTTTTGCAATCGATCTATGTGATCACAGAACCGCTGGAGATGCTCTACACCCAGTCGTCGACGGTGATCGCGATGACCCACATCCTGCTGCCGTTCATGATCTTGCCGCTGTACAGCGTCATGAAGGGGATCGATCCCAGCTACTTCCGTGCCGCGCTATCACTCGGTGCCAAGCCGATTCCTGCTTTTATTCGGATCTATATGCCGATGACGCTGCCGGGGTTAAGCGCTGGTGCTCTGCTGGTGTTCATCATCTCGATCGGCTACTACATCACGCCCGCGCTGGTGGGTGGCACCGACGGTCAGATGATCAGCAACATCATCGCCTTCCACATGCAGTCCTCCAACAACTGGGAGCTGGCCGCAGCCTTGGGATCGCTACTGCTGGGACTGATCACCGCGCTCTATTGGATCTACGACAGAACCGTCGGGGTCAGTAACATCAAATTGGGATAGCGCCATGATCTCTCCAAAAAAACTATCGGATCCACGACCGGCAGACCATGTTCCGGGGTCAGTAACATCAAAGTGGGATAACGCCATGATCTGTCCAAAAAAACTATCGGATCTACGACCGGCAATCCATGTTCCGGGGTCAGTAACATCAAATTGGGATAGCGCCATGAACTCTCCAAAACACACACTAGACCAACGACCTCCGTTACAGGTTCTGGGTCAGCAACATCCAACTGGGGTAACGCTATGAATTTTCCAACCTATTTTACCTTTTGGCAGAAGACCGGCATGCATGGGCTACGGATCACAGCCTGGGCAGTACTGGCATTTCTGATGCTTCCCATTCTAGTCATAGTGCCGTTGTCGTTTAACGCCGAACCCTACTTCACCTTTACCGAGGGGATGCTGACACTCGACCCAGAAGCCTATTCGCTGAAGTGGTATGCCGAGATCATCAACGATGACAAATGGATGCTGGCGATCAAGAACAGTTTCTTTATCGGCCTCTGCTCCACCGTCTTGGCAACGGTACTGGGTACCTTTGCCGCCATCGGCCTGGCCAACCCTGTGATGCCGTTTCAGCGGGTGATCATGGCGGTGCTGTTATCGCCGATGATCGTGCCGCTGATCATCACCGCCGCCGGGATGTATTTTTTCTACACCCAACTAGGGCTGGCCGGGAGCTATCTGGGAGTGATCGTTGCCCACGCCGCACTCGGTACTCCATTCGTGATCATTACGGTCAATGCGGCGCTATCCGGATTTGATTATTCACTGATGCGAGCCTCGCTGGGGCTCGGGGCCACCCCGACCTACACCTTCTTCAAGGTGATCATGCCGCTGATCCGGCCGGGGGTTATCTCCGGCGCGCTGTTCGCTTTTGTGACCTCGTTCGACGAGGTGGTGGTGATCCTGTTTTTGGCAGGGCCCGAGCAGCGCACCATTCCGCGACAGATGTTCTCGGGACTGCGAGAACAGATCAATCCCACCATTCTGGCGGTCGCCGTCCTATTAGTCGTGGTCTCTGCGCTAATGCTGCTGACCATCGAATACCTGCGTGCCCGTGGCGAAAAAATTCGCAGCGGCGCCGTTTAACTACCCTGTAAGAAATTGTTTGCTAACACTATTGCCGAACAGGAGTTGCTCAGATGAGTACCCAATACATCAAGATCAAAAACCACATCAACGGCGTCTGGCTGGACGAAACCAATGGCCAGTATGCACCACTGCGTAACCCCTCTACCGGCGGCGTGATCGGCGAAGTGCCGCTCTCCTCACCAGAGACCTCGTGCGCTGCGGTAGCTGCCGCTGCAGAAGCCTACCCAGCCTGGAGCGCAAAGCCGCTGCCCAAGCGGATGGATTACATCTTTGCGATGCATCGGGCGATGCAGGATAACCTGGAGATGCTGGCCGAAGCGATCGCCATCGACCAAGCCAAACATATCGCCGAGGCGCGCGGCGAAGTGGGTCGGGTGATCGAGATCGTGCAGATGGCCTGCGCCATCCCGGCGATGATTCAGGGCGAGACCGTGCAAGGGATCGCCAACAACATCAATGGTCGCCTGATCAAAGCGCCACTGGGAGTCTTTTGTGGGGTAGCACCCTTCAACTTCCCAGCGCTGGTATTTGGCTGGTTTATTCCGTTTGCGATCGGCACCGGCAACACCTTCGTTTACAAGCCCTCGACCGAATCACCGCTGTTTATGCAGAAGATGATGCAGCTATTGGTTGATATCGGTTTGCCCGACGGCGTGGTCAATATCGTCCACGGAGATCGGGAGACGGTCGAGGCCTGGTACGACGACGATAATGTCGCCGGAGTTTGCCTAGTCGGTTCAACCCCTACCGCCAAAGCGATCGCCGAAGGCTGCGGCCGCAACGGCAAGAAAACCATGCTGTTGGGTGGCGCCAAGAACTTCCTTGTAGCGATGGAAGACGCACCGATGGATCTGCTGATCGAAAACGTGTTGATGTCCGGCTACGGTTCCGCCGGCCAGCGCTGCTTGGCGGTATCGAATATTGCGGTGGTACCAGAGATTCACGACGAGTTCGTCGAACGGCTACTCGAAGCGTCTAAGGATCTGACCCTCGGCGATGCGATGGATCCCGAAGTATTTATGGGCCCGGTCATCTCGGCCGACGCCCGCAAGCGGATCCACAACTATATCGACTTGGGGCTGGAAGCGGGTGCCACCCTGGCGCTAGACGGTCGCAATCCGGAACTGCCCGAAGCCAACCGCGACGGCTACTTTGTCGGCCCCACCGTGTTCACCGACGTCACCCCCTGTATGCCGATCGCCACCGATGAGATCTTCGGCCCGGTACTGAGCGTGATGAAAGTGGGTTGCATCGACGGTGCGCTGCGGATGATCAAGAATCACGACATGGGTAACGGTGCCTGCATCTTCACGCAAAACAGCTACTACACCGAGAAGTTCATCAACGATGCCGACGTCGGCATGGTCGGGGTCAATGTCGGCATCTGCGCGCCGCACCCCTACCTCCCCTTCGGCGGCATCAAAGGTTCGTTGGTGGGTAACAACAAGGTGCAGGGCAAGGACGCGATCGACTTCTTTACCCAAAGCAAGGTCGCCACGGTACGAGTGGTTAACCCCAAAGGGAACGCCTCGGCAGCAAGCAAGCCGGTCGATCCAAGCGTACGGAGTTGTGTCGCCAGCTAAGCGGCTCAACCACTAACGCCACATAGGCACCTACACTAGGATGTGGGTGCCTTTTTCGACAACGCCCAGCCAATGGTGCAACTGCACAAAAAACGCCCACCGGCGGCAAAGGCCCGCAGTATCTAGCCTGTAGCGCCCTACCCCAGTACTACCCACACAACTATCCACAACGATTGTGGATACCTGACAGCAAAAACCACCCTCCCGGCAGCAAAACGTCTCAAGATATCCACAAAGGGTACGTATCAGCAGGTAGCAAGCACTGTTGTGGTGCGCCACACAACCGACAGCTAGAGCGCTGCACTGCTATGCGCCGCCTAACTCACTCCGCTCACAAGGGGACCTATCAGCCATGCAGTGTTTAAGGGGCATTCAGCACTGGCACAGCGATTGCTATACCCACTACAGAGTGCCAATTACAGGATCTCAACTACAAGATCTCAGCTACAAAATTTCAATCAAAGAAACTACAACCCAGGGCGGCTTTCCACCGCAGGAGTTCATTATGCAAAACATCACTGCAGAAGACGTTATGGACCGTTCCCCGCTGTCCTTCAGCCCCAATACCGGAGTCATCACCGCCTTGCGCAAGTTATTGGCCGCCAATCTCTCCGGCGCACCGGTGGTTGACACCGACAACCGCGTGGTCGGTTTTCTATCCGAAGCTGATTGCCTGCGAGGCACGTTAATGGGCGGTTACCACTCCAGCGTCGGTGAGCTGGTCCGTGATCGGATGACTCACCAAGTAGAAGCGATCAGCCCCAATACCAATATCGTTGACGTTGCTGAAACTTTTCTCAACAACAACCGCAGAGTGCTTCCGGTGGTTGAAGCGGGAAAAATCGTTGGCCTAGTGCAACGCCGTGGGGTGCTGGAAAAATTGATCGACCAGATCGATAGCAATGAGTATCAGGTGGCTTGATGGCAAGGCGGCTTAAATCCAACAGGGCTAGGCGATGTTTGAAGGGCTGCTAGCCCCACTTATTAAGCTAAGATCGCTTTACTCTCCCTTCGATAAATGTTCAGCAAGCGATAATTTTGCTGCACTTGAGGGCGCTGGACAAAAAACGTACGTTTTACTCAAGACTACGTAGGCAGGGGGCTGTAGCCGACAGCCCTTACCCTACCCACAAAACTATCCACAGGGATTGTGCATAAGCAGCAAACGAAAATAGCGACTAAACCGCCATCATTGAGAGCGGTTAAAGTTTGCAGGAGCAAGAAACGAAGCCAAATAATAAAGCCAAGCTACAGAGCCCAACCATCGATGCTAGCTGGGGCGTATAGCTCGCAGCAGCAAAAGCCATGAGCTAGCACCTACGCTGCAACCCATCGATCAGAGCGTTCTCAACAGCAAGCAATCAATACTCCCTCGCTCCCGAAACAACCGGGAGAGCCTAGATTGTTTACCAGCTGTTATTGAAGTTCGAGGCCCCGTAATCCAATTGAGCGCCAAAGTTCTGCAGCCCACTATCAAACTGAGAGATTCGATTGCCGACATCGGCCTCCAGCGCGCCAACGTGGTTGCCGATCCCCGCTGTTTTGTTACCCAGCGAAGAGTCTAACCCTGTGGTGACCGCGCCGATGCCGCTATCGAGCTTGCTGGCGTGGTTATCAAATCCGGAGCCCAAGTTCTGACTATGACCGCCCAAACCCGACTCCAAATTGCTAGCAAATCCACCTACACCGGCGTCGAATTGCTGCACATGACCACCGATACCGACATCCAGGTTATTGGTTAAACTGCCTAGCTGGTTATCAAACACCGAGACCTTGTTATTGACGCCCCAGTCGAGCTGCTGGCTAAAGCCTGCGAGACCGGCGTCTAACTTCGAAACGCCCTGATTGATCCCCCAGTCCAGATTCAAGGCCAGCTCAGTAACCGTCTGATCCAGCTTGAAGGCCTGCTGATCGACCTGCCTGCCCAGATCGAGCCCCAACATGTTAACGCGATAATCAACCTGATTGAGGTGGCCGCCTAGCCCGGAGTCCAGCTTAGACACCCAGCTGTTGACCCCCACATCCAGCATCGCTGTCTTATGGTCAAGGCCGTTATCCAGTTGCCAGGAGAATTGATCAATCCGGTTATCCAAGCCTGCAACACGCTGGTCGAGGCCGAAGGAGAGGTCGTTGAGACCGCTATCCAGATGTGGACCCAGGTTATCGGTACCACTATCCAGATGAGCACCTAGCCCATTGATCCGGTTATCAAAGCGCCCCAGGTTAAAATCGAGGGTCGAATCGAGCCTCAAGTTAAGCTCTTGCAAAGATGAATCGAAGTTTGACGAGGCGTAGCCGATGCCGTTCTTACCGGTGACCGATTTCATCTCTGATTGGGACAGGGTGGAGGCAGAAAACAACGGCTTGGAAATATTTTCACCCCCTGCTGCAAGCACCGCAACCGAGGCCAGAGAAAGCACAGTTGCGAGAGTCATTTGCCAAAACATGGCCAATTCTCCTCTTCAACAAGCGATAAATAAAACAAGCAATATCCAAGCCTCGCGACAAACTCCCCTATACTTTCAAGCCATTATGCAACCCAACAAAATCGCCAAAACGAAAAGTGTAAATAATATGGACAGCCGAATTGGTGGCGCAAGCCCCTCCTCAAGTGTCACTTTCACGCAACTGCACAAAAAACACCCGTTTAACTCAAAGCCTTGCTGGCCAAGGGCTGCAGCCGACTGCCCTAACGCTATTAACAAAACTATCCACAGAGATTGTGCATATCAAATTCGACCATCCACAACATTTCTGCGCTCTGTGGATAAGGAAAGCATGGCTTTGCTCAAGATCCGATAGACCCCGACTGCGGCTTGGGGTCATCAAGCAGCGGTTGGAGCAAACCGGTTTCAGGTTTTTTTATAGCGTGTATTTGGCTACCTACGACAAGGCGGCTCGTTGGTCACAAAAAGGGCTCGCTTTACACTGGAAACCGAACGGGTATTGCAGCACTATCAACCTTAAGGATGTGCGACACCGAAATACGGTGCCGCGCCACCAATACATATCAGCCGGCTCGTTTTCATCGGTGGATGAATGACAAGTGTTTCGCTATTTTGTCTTTGCGGACGAAACCAGCCAGCTCAGTATTGGAATGTTATGTGCACCACCAGATTCAAGATCTGTTTTTGTAATGGTGATAACAAAAACAGCATAATAATTTCACCACAAAATAAAGAGAATACTATGAGTAAAGGTACAGTTAAGTGGTTTAATGCAGATAAAGGTTTCGGTTTTATTACGCCAGAAGACGGCGGTAAAGATTTATTCGTTCATCATTCAGAGATTCAAGCTGGCGGAGGATACGCAACATTAAATGATGGCCAAGCGGTTGAATTCGAAGTGGGTCAGGGTCAAAAAGGTCCTTGTGCAAATAAAGTTGTTCCTATTTAAGCTGCAACACATAACCAGTAAAGCAACCGGACGGCTTTGCCGCCGGTTCTTTTGGCATTCAACATCAAGGAAGTCATATGCCATATCCAATTGAAAGGAAGCTGGTAATAGCGGTTTCTTCTAGTGCGCTCTTTGATTTATCTGAATCACACGCTGTTTTTGTTGAACAGGGTCCAAAAGCGTATAAAAATTTCCAAGAAGAAAATTTGAACAAAGTTCTTGAAAAAGGAGTTGCCTTCCCTTTCATAAAGAGATTCTTACAAATAAACCAACGATTCAAGGACAGGATTCCTGTTGAAGTTGTACTTTTATCTAGGAATTCCGCAGCAACTGGAAAAAGAGTTTTCCGTTCTATTAAACACTATGACCTCGATATATCTAGGGCCGCATTTATGGAGGGGTGCTCTCCTTATGAGTATGTTCCGGCCTTCAATGCATCCTTGTTTCTTTCTGCAAATGAGGAAGACGTTCAAAATGCAATTGATGCGGGCTATCCTGCAGGAGTGGTATTGCCAAGCAAAGTCGTAAATGATGAAGGCGATGATGAATTGCGAATCGCATTCGACTTTGATGGAGTAATTGCAGACGATGAGTCGGAGGCCGTATTTAAGGATGGCGATTTGCCTGGATTTCATGAGAATGAGGTGAATAAATCAGATATCCCTCATCAGCCTGGACCACTAGCTGATCTGTTCAAGAAACTCTCGTTTTTGCAAAAGCTAGAAGACAGAGAGGTTGAAAGAAATAGAGGTTATAAGCGCATTATCAGGACAGCCATTGTAACTGCTCGAAATGCTCCCGCACATGAACGTGTGATTACTACACTTGAGGAATGGGGCGTGAGTGCTAATGAGATGTTCTTTTTAGGTGGGATGGTTAAAGAACGCATATTGACTCGACTTAAACCCCACATGTTCTTTGATGACCAACGCAGCCACCTTAAATCTGAAGCTGGCGATATCCCAATGGTGCATATCCCATTCGGCATAGCAAACAGCATTAACATTACGTAATTTACATATAGCAGTTCCATCATGTTCAGCACACTTCGTGTACTTGGAACTTCGCGGCTTTGCAGCTCGGCCCGTGTGGTAGGCATTCATCTGGTCTGGTCGCTGATCTATAGGAGCAACAGTATTGAGCAATGAGTGGGACGAGTATGCCGAGGGCTGGGATGTCGATGCCTCGGTACAAGAGTATGCCAGTAACGCTTTTGAACAGCTCTCTAGTGTCATCGCACTTGATGGTTTATCTGTGTTTGATTTCGGTTGTGGTACCGGTTCGCTTACGCAGATACTTAGCCCAAAGGTAAAGGATATTGTTGCCCTTGATGGCTCATCGGAGATGATAAAGCTGCTGGCTAAGAAGCGTTTACCTAACGTCACAACCATCACCGGTTTTTTAACCCAAGATTTGATTGATAGTCGCCATCTAGCCAACAAGTTTGACCTGATCGTTGCCTCGTCCGTTTGTGGTTTTTTGCCCGATTATGAGATGACGCTAGGGCTGCTAAAGTCTCTTTTGAAGAGTGGCGGTATGTTTGTACAGTGGGACTGGCTGTCGAGCGATGACGCCTCTGCAATGGGTTTGTCAGAGGATAGAGTGGTACGCGCGCTCAAGGCGCATGGTCTTGTTGAGATACAAGTGAAAAAACCTTTTGAAATGAACAGCCAAAAAGGCTCCATGACGGTGTTGATGGCGATAGCTAAACAGACCTAAAGAGGCTTCAAACTCCGCCTGCTACACTGCCGTCATCCCCTTACGCAGGACAGTAAGCAGCCACTAGGAGAGACCGTGCAAATAAGAGCATCAACCGATAACGATAAAGTCTTCATTCGTCAGCTTCACCAAAGTGCATTTGGCGCGTCTGAAGGCAGTACGGTATCTCAATTGGCCATCGATCTGCTCGAAGATAAAACCGCTCTGCCGATACTGTCTCTGGTTGCCGAAAAAGATAACGATATCGTCGGGCATGTGATTTTTAGTTCCGTAACCGTGGCTGGCACTAACGTGGCTGGCGCATACATTCTTGCACCGCTGGCCGTTGCTGTTCATTCCCAAGGTGGTGGAATCGGTACGGCGCTGATTAACCAAGGGCTGAACATTCTTCGAGCGCGCGATGCCGAGTTTGTCTTGGTGCTGGGCGACCCAAACTACTACTGCCGTAGCGGTTTTAAAACGGGGCTCCATCTCAAGCCGCCTTATGCGTTACAGTATCCGGAGGCTTGGATGGCCCTAGAGTTAACCGAGGGTGCATTATTAACCATCACAGGTACGGTCCAATGTGCCGCATCACTGAGCTCACCAGAGCTTTGGTAATGCGGCTAACACGCCGAGGGAACCGGCATTTGGGCATCTTCAGATGCCCAGCCATGAGTTAATCTAGCGGGCCAATAAAGACCCCTGCTCGTTCAGCCACCAACGTGCGGTCCTTTAGCGCGATGACCGAGAATTGCAGTGGCGTGCTATCCGATCGTAGCGAGGGCTTGGGAATTCGCACAAACAGGTCATGCGCGGTCACCCCCGACGCTTGGACCTTGATTGGCAGATCCGCGCCGACTAACACCATCCCTTCTGGACCAACTACATTGATCGACGCCTGCAGTGTTCGGTCGCTCTTGTTGAGGATCTTCAATTGATAACGGTTTTGAATCGAACCGTCACTTTGCAGTACGTATAGCGGTTGCCGGTGTTGAATCACTTTCAATTCCAGCGCATCCAAGCTGGCCAAACCATAGATGCCCCCTCCCACCGATAGCAGCAAGATAATCAGATAAGTCCAGACCCGTGGGCGCTTGAACCAAGCCGGGTTAACCTGCCCCTGCAGCCCCTCCAACGAGTCGTAACGGATCAGCCCAATCGGGCGACCGATCTTGGTCATCACCGCGTCGCAAGCATCGATACAGAGCGCACAGGTAATGCAGCCCTGTTGTTGCCCCTGACGGATATCCACCCCGGTTGGGCAGACCGCCACGCACAGATTACAATCGATACAATCGCCGGCTAGCGCTTCGCTCTGATCCTTTTGAATCCGCCCCCGGGGCTCGCCACGGTCGACGTCGTATGCGGGTAACAGCGTATGGGTATCGACCATCACCCCTTGAATGCGCGAATAAGGGCATAGCCACAGGCAGGTCTGCTCGCGCATAAAACCGGCCAGAGTATAAGTGCCCACCAGAAACATGCCGATGGTTATCCAGGCTTCAATCGGCAGCGCCAGACTCAACAACCCCTGCCAGAGTTGTTGAGCATCGATAAACCAGGCGACAAAGCTGACCCCGGTCAGTAGCCCGATCAGTAACCACAAGCCGTGCTTGATCGCTTTTACTCGTATTTTTGCAGCGCTCCAGGGCCCGCTATCCAGTTTTTGTCGCTGCCTCGGCGGCCCTTCCAGACGCTCTTCGATCAATACATAGATATCGGTCCAGACGGTCTGAAAGCAGAAGAAGCCGCAGAACACCCGCCCTGCCAACGCCGTCACCACGGCTAATAGAATGGCGAAAAAAAGCAGTATCAACGCCAGTATCCACAGATCTTGCGGCAGCACCGTGAGACCAAACAGATGGAATTTTTGCTCGGGCAGATCAAACAAAACAGCCTGGCGGTCTCCCCAACGCAGATAAGGCCCAAAGAAAAACAGCAGCCAGACCGAACTGGCCCACCATTTGAGCGTTCGCCAGCGACCCGGCATACGCTTGGGATGGAGTTTGCTCTCGCCGACGTTGACATGCCATTCGCCAGCATCGACGTACAGGTCTTCAATGGTTTGCGTCGGGATGACGGCTGATGCGTTGTTCAAAGTTGGCGCCCTCGAAAATGGTGTAATGTGTTATGGCTACTTGTCACGAAATATCTTTTGCCTGGCTTTGAAAATCAGCACCCCCAAGACGATCAGCGAGCCGACCACCGTCAGAACCGAACCGATCATTACTGCATCAATATTGACCATCTCATTTTCTCCCATAACGAAATTTAAACGGCGTGCGCGGACTAAAGACCGAGCCCTGGTAGGTCAGTCCCGCATTGATCAGCAGTTGCAGTGCGTCTTCGAGCTGCTGGCCCGAGTCCAATGCGATGGCGTTATAACCACAACGGCGCAGGTAGGTCGCCTGGTCGATCATCAAGCTTCCGAATGCACGCAACTCATCCCCGAAGCCATAAACTTCGCGCAGCAACGAGCCGGTGGAGTAGCCACTGCCATCGGCAATAGCGGAAAAGCGCACGGCAATCAGCGGCATATGGGGTATCAGCTCATCGATCACATCCAGCTCCTGATTACCCTCGATCCACACCCCTGGGGTTGTCTCGAAGCCGTCAAACTGAGGCTGCAATCGCAACCACAGTGACAGCGGCAAAATAAGCTTGCTGGATAGCGGTTGGCAGGCATCGATGTCATCGCTGCTAATCAGCCGCCAGCTATCGTCGATAATGCCGCCATCCTTAATTAGCCTTGGCATAGACCTGCTCCTTGAAGGGCTGGTTGCCGATCCGCAGCAGGGTATCGATAAAGAGTTCCTGCGGATCCAGCCGTGCCTGCAGATAGGTCTGCAACAGCTGTTCAACCGCCCCCGCTACCGCATCGATCGGCAATGAAGGGCCGAGCACCTTGCCTAGCCTAGCCCCATCCGAAGACTTACCGCCTAGGGTTATCTGGTAAAATTCCTGACCGTTTTTATCGACACCGAGGATGCCGATATTGGCGATATGGTGGTGGGCACAGGCATTGACACAGCCCGAGATCCGCAGGCTCAGATCCCCTAGATCGTAGAGGTAATCCAGATCATCAAAACGCTGCTGGATAGCATCGCTGATCGGTAACGAACGGGCATTGGCCAAGGCACAGAAGTCGCCACCGGGGCAGCAGACAATATCGGTCAAGGTACCGATATTGGGGCTGGCCAGATCGGCCGTGGAGGCATCCTGCCACAGCGTCCATAGATCGGATTTTTTGACATCGGCCAGCACCAAATTCTGTTGCTGGGTGGTCCGCACCTCGCCAAACGAATAGCGCTCGGCCAGTGCCGCAACCTGTTCGAACTGGGCCGCCGTTATATCCCCCGGGGCTTGTCCAGCGGCTTTTAACGACAGGCTGACGATGGCATAGCCGGTAACCCGGTGCGGTTGGACGTTACGTGTCAGCCAGCGGCTGAACTGCGGCTGCTGGCGTTGCTGCGATAGCAGCTCGGCCTCAACGACCGCGTCATCGACAACGGCGTAGTTCGGTGGGAGGAAGAATCCTCTGACATGCTCGACCTCGGCCGGATCGAGCAGGTACTCGGGTGCCAGGGTGCGTTCAAACTCCGCCTCCACCTGAGCGCTGAAGTTCACCAGCCCCAGCGCGTTGACCAGGATTTTGATCCGCGCCTTGTACTTATTATCACGCCGGCCATAGCGATTGTAGACCCGCAGTATCGCCTTCAAATAGGCCAACAACTGCGCCTGCGGCAGGAATTCGCGGAGCTGTTTTGCCAGCACTGGGGTCCGCCCCAGGCCACCACCAACCCAGACCTTAAAACCGATTTCTCCGGCGTTGTTGTTGATTAATTGCAGGCCAATATCGTGCAGCTGGATAGCGGCTCGATCTTCTACCGCACCAATCACCGCGACCTTGAATTTACGCGGCAGAAAAGCGAACTCCGGGTGCAGCGTCGACCATTGGCGGATGATCTCGCAAAAGGGTCGCGGGTCTGCCAGCTCGTCGCGTGCCACTCCGGCCAACGGATCACAGGTGGTGTTACGGATGCAGTTGCCACTGGTCTGGATTGAGTGCATCTCAACGCTGGCCAGCTCGCGCAAGATTTCAGGCACCTGCTGCAGCGAAACCCAATTGAACTGCAGGTTCTGCCGGGTAGTGACGTGGGCATAGCCACGATCATAGCGGCGGGAAATCTGCGCCAGCTTGCGCAGCTGGCAAGAGGAAAGCATGCCGTAGGGAACAGCAACCCGCAGCATCGGTGATTGCCGCTGGATATAAACGCCGTTCTGCAGACGCAACGGCAAGAACTCGTCTTCGCTCAATGCACCCGCTGTATAGCGTTGCACCTGTTGCGCAAACTGCGCCACCCGCTCACCCACGACCTGCTGGTCGTAATTGTCATACTGATACATCGGTCTGAATCACCTCTAGTTGAACAACCGCTCATCGCCTCAATCACTCAGCAGATGAGTCACACCAGCGTATCCTGGCAGTCAACTAGGGTACAGATTCAGATATTGATATATGTTAGCGTACAGAGTAGTCACAATTGTCACTGTCATCATCGTTTTTTTGGTATCTGTACCCATGACCAACTATCTGTATCAACAACTGGTTCGCGACCTCACCGAGCAGATCCAGACCGGGCAGCGGGCCATCGGCGAACGGATGCCGTCAGTACGCCAACTCAGCCGTGATCAGGCGGTATCTAAGTCGACCGTGCTGGCCGCCTACAATCGCTTGGAAGCCGATGGCTTAATCACCGCCCGGCCCCGCTCGGGCTACTTCGTAGCGCTACCGCAAATCGCACCCTCGCGACCGCTCAAGCCTCCCCGACCAAGCCAACCGGAAACAACCCCGGTGCCGATCACTGCCGGTCAGGTGTTGGTGGATATCATGGAAAAAGGCGCCGCTTTCGACCTGGTCAGCAGCCACGATCGAAGCTCGGGCAACGATCAGCTACGCCGCTGCATGGCAAGAGCGCAGCGGCGTCAGACCAATGCCGAGCAGATGAACTACGACCAGCCCGCAGGCCTGTACAGTTTGCGTCAGCAGTTAGTGCCGCGATTAGCCCACGGCGGTAGCCGGGTGCAAGCCGACGATCTGGTGATTACCGCAGGATGCCAGAACGCGTTGCTGCTGGCGTTGATGGCCACTTCCCAGCGAGGCGATGTGGTAGCGGTCGAATCGCCCGGTTTTTACGGTGTGTTTCAGTTACTCGAAGTCTTGGGGTTGAAGGTACTGGAACTTCCAAGTTCGGCCGAACTGGGACTAAGCCCCGAAGCACTCGAGCTGGCACTGCAGCACTGGGATATCAAAACGCTGGTGGTGTCGCCCTGCTACGGCACCCCCACCGGGGCTAGCATGCCCGAACTCCATAAGCAGCGAATCATAGAATTGATCCAAAATCGAGGAATCGCCGTTATCGAGGATGATATTTATGGTGATCTAGGCTTTTCGCTGCAGCGACCGCGCACCCTCCACTCCTACGACGACAGTGGATCGGTGCTGCTGTGTTCATCGTTTTCCAAGAGCCTATCGCGCGACCTGCGGATCGGCTGGATCGCTGCGGGCAGATACCGCGATAAGGTGAAGCAGCTCAAGCTGGTCACGACGCTGGCCAGTAGCTGTTCGCAGCAGCAGGGGCTGAGTTTCTTCCTCGAAGAGGGAGGCTACGATCGTCATCTTCGGCTCAGACAGCAACAGTTGCAACAGCAGTACCAACAGTTACTCCAGATGATCCCCGAGTATCTGCCGATGGCCGTCAGTTGCAGTCAACCACAAGGAGGGTTGTCGTTGTGGCTGGAGTTTGCCGAGACGGTCGATACGTTGAAGCTCTATAAGCGTGCGCTAGATGCGGGGATTATTCTCACCCCAGGACGGCTGTTTACCGCTCAGGAACGCTACCACAATGCACTGCGAGTCAGCTTTGCCCACCCTTGGACTGAGCCGCGAAAAGCAGCGCTCAGCAGACTGGGCGAGCTGTTGGCAGGCTCATAGTGACTTCTCAAACACCAACTGCTGCTTCTGCTCGCTAAACCCGGCCTGCCGATAAAACCGATGCGCATCGTCGCGGACACGGTTACAGCGCACCCGCAGCCGGTCAAGCCCCGCTGCCGCCGTCCAACGCTCCGCATCCGCGATCATCAAGCCACCAACCCCCTGGCCGCGATAACGATTGTCGGTCACCAGACTACGAATCTCGCCGTATTGCTGCTCGCCGAGGGCGGGACACTGGCTCAGCAACATCACCGCTACGACCCGCCTTTGCTGCTCCGCCACTCTCACCTCCTGACCGGGCCAGTCGAATATCTGCTGCAGCATGTCTACCGTCTGCGCGCGGGTATGCGGATAACCCAATTGGCCGAGCAATTCGGCGATTGTTTCAGCATCGGCCAGGGTTGCCTGGCGTATCGTTATAGCCATCCTCGCTCCTTGTTTACACCGGTTGTTAAGCCATCAGAATTAACATAGCAGCACAGCGGTTAGCAGGGAAACTCATCGGAGCGCAGCAGCATCGTCGCCCTCATCCGCTTGGCCATATCTGCCCCCTGCATCTGGCCCCTACCTTCGCCGGTCAACCTCCCTACAATGTTACAGATGCCCACTTCATTACGGAATACGGACTGATGAGCGACATAAACCTGCAACAACCCGATCAAATGGTCTCCGCACGCGAGCTATTCGGTATCGATTCTGACCTGCAGATACCGGCTTTCAGCGAACGCGACGACCATGTACCTGAGATCGATCCAGCCTACCGTTTCAATAAGGATGTCACCTTGGCGATCCTGGCGGGTTTCACCCAAGATCGTCGAGTAATGATCCAGGGGCTGCACGGCACCGGCAAGTCGACCCACATCGAGCAGGTCGCGGCACGCCTCAACTGGCCCTGCGTGCGGATCAATCTGGACGGTCATATCAGTCGCTTGGATCTGGTGGGTAAAGACACCATCAGCCTACGCGACGGCAAGCAGGTAACCCAGTTTCAGGAAGGGATCGTGCCTTGGGCATTGCGCCGCCCGGTGGCGCTGATCTTTGACGAGTTCGACGCCGGCCGCCCCGACGTGATGTTCGTTATCCAGCGCATTCTGGAGCGCGATGGTAAGTTCACCCTGCTCGATCAGAACGAGGTGATCCACCCGCACCCCTATTTTCGCCTGTTCGCCACGGCCAACACGGTTGGTCTGGGCAACCTCAACGGCCTCTACCACGGAACCCAGGTGCTCAACCAGGCTCAGATCGACCGCTGGAACATCGTTGCCAGCCTCAACTACCTGCCTCGCGCCGACGAGGTGGCTATCGTTCAAGGTCGGGTTCCGGCCTATGCCGACGAGCGCGGTCACGCACTGATCGACAAGATGGTGGCGGTCGCCGACCTGACCCGCCAAGGCTTTGCCGCCGGCGATCTGTCAACGCTGATGTCACCGCGGACGGTCATCTCCTGGGCCGAGAACAACCAGATCTTCCACGATACCGCACTGGCATTCCGGCTCAGTTATCTGAACAAGTGCGACGAGGCCGAGCGCTCGCTAGTGGCGGAATATTACCAGCGCTGTTTCGACACCGAACTGGAAGAGTCCAAGCCGCTGCACGGGGCCACTTAAGTGGCTAGCCCGCTGGTCGCCTGGCAACCGGAAAAAACCACCGGTCTGACCGCAACGACCAGTCAGCCGCGCAAGGAGAAGCGCCAGCAGCAGCTGGAAGAGCTCTGTGCGGCGACCATCCGGGCGCTGACTAGCAATACCCGCTTGCGCTTCAGAGGCCACCGGCTTGAGCAGGACGGACAGCGGCTGCCGATCCGCGCGCCGCACCTCAATACCGACGTCAGCGACGATGACTTCGACTCGTTTCGCGGCGCTGCTGACGGTTTAGCACTGCGGTTGATCCACAGCGATGCCGAACTGCACGCCTCGCTGCTGCCCGACGATCCGTTAGAGAAAACCCTGTTCGAAATCCTCGAGCAGCTACGGGTCGAGTCGCAGGTGTCCGACGATCACCCCGGTATCCGTCGCAACCTCAAACACCGCTTTCGTCACTGGTGCCTGCAGTATCACCATTCGGGTATGACCGAGAATCAGGTCGGGCTGCTGCTGTTTTGCATCATCCAAACCGTCTGGTCGCGACTGGGCAGCCACCCCGCACTGGAAGAGATCGAAGATTTAATCGAGCCCCAGCGCGCAGTGCTGGCACCACATATCGGTACCGATGTGCTGGGGCTACGACGCAACCGCGACAACCAACCCCGCTTTGCCGAACATGCACTAGCCATCTGCCGCGAGCTCAGCAGCATTATCGACTCGGGCCAGCCCGACAGCGACGATGACGATAAGCGACAGCGCTCCAAAATCGCCGAAGCCGCCGATTTTGACCTGCTACTAGAGCCCGACGAAGAGCCCGCCGAGATCGACGCGCCAGGCTCGACGCCGCAGCAGCAATCCGAGAAACAACTCAGCCAAGCGCTGTCCGATTACCGCGTATTCAACAACCGCTACGATCGCGAAGTCAGCGCCGTCAAGCTGGTGCGACTGGAGCAACGCCGCGAGCTGCGCGAGCAGTTGGATCGGCGTATCCGTCATCAAGGGATCAACACCCCGCGGCTGGCACGACAACTTTCACGCATCATTGCCGCCCCACGCCTCAACGGCTGGCGCTTCGGTCAGGAGGAGGGCCGCCTCGACGCTCGACGTCTGTCGCAACTGGTCACCAGCCCCACCGAACGGCGACTATTTCGGCAAGAGCAACAGCAACCCCACAGCGACTGTCAGGTGACCTTCCTGATCGACAATTCGGGCTCGATGAAGGAGCACATCGAATCGATCGCCATGTTG
>JBALWS010000055.1:0-27931 GCA_036960405.1 Halopseudomonas sp.
ACCAACGGTTTTCTCGGCCAGGTTGCGTACTTCGTCGGCAACCACTGCAAAACTGCGTCCTGCTTCGCCAGCACGGGCTGCTTCGATCGCTGCGTTGAGTGCAAGTAGGTTTGTTTGTTCGGCAACGCCCTTGATCACTTCGATAACTACGTCGATCTTCTGCGAACGCTGTCCTAGTATCTGCATCTGCTCGACATTTTGATTGACCACCTCGGCGACCTCTTGCAGGGCTTGCAGTGCTCGAGAAATGACCTGGCCACCTTCGTTGGCAGCCTGGTGTGCTTGTTTGGCAACATCGTTGACCTGCACCGTGGTTTGAGAAACTTCGGCCACGGTCGCATTCATCTGTTCGGTTGCCGCAGCCATCGAGGTGGTTTGTTCGGAGGTGAACTGGTTGTCCTGAGCGATGTTTTTAACCGCACCGGAGAGCGACTCCGACATGCCGCCGAGTTCGTTGCTGGTACTGGTGACATGCCCGACTACGTCGTGCAGATCGGCGGTCATCTGGTTGACCGCATCGGCTAATTGGCCGAACTCATCGTCATTTTGTTTTTTAACTTTGACGGTCAAGTCTCCGGCGGCGATTTTTTTCAATGCTTCGACGGTTCGGTCCAGACCGCGGGTTGCTCCTAAGCCTGTCCAGGTTAGTAGCGCTATGATTAGCACCAGCACGATCAGACCGGCGACGATCATCATCTGTTGCGCCATCAGGGCCGCTTGCTTGGCGTCTTCGACTGCCTTTTTCATCACCTGATCCTCGATGTAGCGTTCAGCATCGGAGGCTTTTACTATCACCAGTTGAATTTGTTGCTCCAGTGTTGCTTCGGCATCGTTAAGTGCGCCGTAACTGGACATGACTTCGCTCTGCGCCTGAGAGTAGGCATCGGTCATAGCAACGTATTCGTCGAAACCATACTCTATCAGGGTTGTTTTGAGATCCTTGGAAACTTCTAGTGCCTGATTGGCTTCCTCAATGTTGGCTTGCAGAAGAAAGTCTTTTTCGTGTTGTCGAATAGTCTGAAGTTTCCCTCCTAAGGAGGAAAAGCCTGAAACTTTTTCGCTTAGGGCTTCTGCATTGTCGTTGAGCTTGCCGAGTAGACCGTCGGTCGCCGTCAACCCAAAGACCATCTTTTGATTCAACCAGTTTTCGATGCTGTCTAAGTGCTGGATAGTTTCGGGTATGACAGGGTTGGTTTAGTTTTGTACGTCGATCCCGACCACGCTTAGCGCTGCGGTGAGTGCGCTAAGATAGTCGGAACGGATTGCCGCATTCTGGGATTTAAATGCCTCGACCTGATCCAGGGTTAGCTGTGACCGTTCTTTAGTGAGCGAGTAGAGCTCAATCTGAAGCTCCATCAAGGAGTCGGCGACTTCGCTCAGTTCGCTTACTTGGCGGGAGGAATCGATCACTGCGTTGAGTGCTAGCAGGGCTGTTGCGCATAAAACGATGGTGCCAGTCGCTGCCAAAGCAATTGCCAGAGCGATTTTTCGACGAAATGTCAGAATTAAGCCTCATGATGAGGGTTCCAGTTCGGTTTGGTTTTCGCAGTATAGTGCTGATCTATTGGGGTTAAGTAGCTTTTGGCGGATAGTTATAGACGTGTTAAACATGATTTTTATTACGTTGAATCGATTGTTTGTGTTGTCGAAGAATTAGTAGGCCAAATATGAGGGCGCATAGTGTCAAAACCGGTAACGAGCCATAACGGCCAAAAGGCGTTAACCCTTGCATGGGTTGAACCTCACCTTGGAGTACTGTGGTGGTAAATTGAGGTCCTCGTTTCAATATATGCCCCTGGGCGTCGATCAGTGCTGAGATGCCATTGTTGGTGCTGCGAATTAGATAGCGACCGGTTTCTAGCGCTCGCATGCGGGCCATCTGCAGGTGTTGGTGGGGAGCCAAGCTATCGCCAAACCAACTATCGTTGCTGATAGTCAGCAGTAGCTCGCTATCGGCGGCGTTGCGGGCGACCAGGTCGGGGTAAACGATTTCATAGCAGATATAAGCCGAAATTCTGACCTTACTGTTGTTGCTGCGATAAAGCTCGAGTGGTGGCTGATTGTCAGGCCCTAGGCTGAAATTTGACATCGGCAGGTCGAAGAAATCGATCAGTCCGCGCAACCAATATTCCAGTGGCACGTATTCGCCAAAAGGCACCAGTCGCTGTTTGTGATACAGCCCCTGAGCACTGCCGAGCCCCATGATCGAGTTGTGGTAACGGACAGGAAGATCTGAATTGTTGGGCGTACGGTAGGGGATGCCGCTGATCAGGCCGGTTTGTTGGTTGAGCAGCGAACTCTCAAACGTAGCCAGGCGTTGCAAGGCGATGTCATAGAGTAGCGGGACGGCCGTTTCGGGCCAGATGATCAGCTCGGTTGGGGTAGTTTTATCAGGCTTGTCTAGTTGGGTCTGACTTAGCGATAGGTAGCGGTCGATGATCTGAGCGCGATGGCGAGGACTCCACTTCAGTTCCTGAGCAATATTGCCCTGCACCAAAGCTACGCGTAGAGGTGGCTCCGAGGTGGGTTTGGTCCATTCGATCTGTTGTAACAATGTTCCAGATACAAACGGGGTTAAGGCGATTAACATTAGGCCGACTCTTGCCTTGTGAGAGACTTGAGGCAGCAAGAACAAACAGCAAGCGACCAGTGCGCTGAATCCACTCAGACCCAGAACGCCGGTGATGGGTGCCCAGCCCGCTAAAGGGCTGTCGATCGGTGCGTAGCCCAGGTAGAGCCATGGAAAGCCGGTTAAAAACCAACCCCGAAACCATTCGGCCAATACCCAGATTGCCGGAAATCCTAGTGCTATCGCCAAAGGTTGATTGGGTACCCAGCGTTTGTACAGGTAGCTATGCAGAGCGAATAAAAGTGCGAGGGCGATGGCAAACAAAGCGGTTAGTAATAGTGCCAGCGGCACCGGGGCATTGCCGAACTGGTGAATACTAACAAAAACCCAGGAAACGCCGATGCCAAAAAAACCGATACCGTAAAACCAGCCAATCAATGCGGCTTGTTTGGCACTGGTGGCGGTTTGCAGCGTAGCGAGCAGGCCAAGGCAAGACAGGATGGCGAGTGGCCATAGTTCGAAAGGGGCAAAACCGAAGGGTGCCAGTGCGCCCGACACGAATGCGAGTACCTTGCCCATTTTGCCGTGACAGCATGACTGCCAGCGGTTGCGGTCACTGTTTACGGATGGGGCGGGGTTGCAGCGGGAGAGCACTATTAGATTATTCGTCGGTTTGAATACGAGAGACCTGCAGCAAGCGAATCCGTCGGTTGTCTGAATTGAGTACTTTAAAATTAAAGCCTTCCAGTTCTACCGACTCGTCGCGTTGAGGCAGGTGGCCGAAACGCTGAGTAACGATGCCGCCGACGGTGTCAAACTCTGCGTCGTCGAGACTGCTATCAAAATACTCATTGAAATCGTCGATATCTGCTAGCGCTTTAACGACATAAGCGTTGGCTTCAATCTGTTTGATCGGGGTGTCTTCCTCATCTCCGTCAAACTCGTCTTCGATCTCGCCAACGATCTGCTCCAGCACGTCTTCGATGGTGATCAGCCCCGAGATGCCGCCGTACTCATCGACCACTACGGCCATATGATTACGTGTCGCACGAAATTCGCTTAACAGTATGTTCAAGCGTTTGCTTTCGGGTACGAAGGTGGCGGTGCGTATTACGTCTTGAATGTTAACGCTGTCGATGCCGCCCTTGAGGATATAGGGTAGGAGGTCTTTGGCTAACAGGATGCCGACCACTTCATCGGGGGATTCGCCGATCACCGGGAAGCGGGAGTGTGAGGCCGCGATCATCTCGGGTAGAAACTGCTGTGGTGTTAGAGTGGAATCTATTACGACCATCTGGGGGCGAGGGATCATGATGTCCCGGACCTGCATGTCCGCCACTTCCATGGCGCCTTCGATGATGCTGAGTACCTCCGTGTCGAGTACCTGGCTTTCTACCGCGTTGTTTAGCACGGCCATCAGTTCATCACGATCGCGGGGTTCGTCCGAGAAGGCTTGCGCGAGTCTATCTAGCCAGGACTTACTGCCCTGACCGTTACTCGATCGGTCTTCGCTCATTCAGGTGTTGCCTCAGTAGGGGGGTAACGGATGTTGCACAATAGCGTTAATGTTCATGACTAAACTTGGTAAGGATCGGCTATATCTAGCCCAGCCAGGAGTTGCGTCTCAAGCGATTCCATCGCTTGGGCCTGCTCGTTATCGATGTGGTCGTACCCCAAAAGGTGCAAGATACCGTGAATCACCATGTGTGCCCAGTGATGGTGTGGGAGTTTGTGCTGTTGTTCGGCTTCGTGGAACACAACCGGTGCGCAGACCACCAGGTCGCCGAGCAAGTTTAGTTCGATACCCGGAGGCGCTTCAAAGGGAAAGGATAAGACATTGGTCGGTTTATCCTTGCCGCGATAGTCGCGATTGAGTTGTTGGCTTTCGGCTTCATCGACAACGCGTATGGTCAGTTCGGCGGAGTCGCGTTGATTGTTAAGGGCATGTTCGGCCCAGCGCTGAAAATCGGCCAGGGATGGTAGCAGCTCGGCATCGCTAGCCGATTGCAGGTCGACATCTATGCTCATGAGTCGATAGTCTGTTGGTGCTTATCGTAAGCACGGACGATACGTTGCACCAAGGGGTGGCGAACGACGTCTTTGGCGTCAAAGTGGGTAAAGCCAATGCCTTCGACACCATCGAGCACTAGGGTGGTGTGCTTGAGTCCCGATTCGGTGCCTCTGGGAAGGTCGATCTGGGTGATATCACCGGTAATTACCGCGCTGGAGCCGAAGCCGATACGGGTTAGAAACATCTTCATCTGTTCCTTGGTGGTGTTTTGACTCTCATCCAAGATGACAAATGCGTGATTGAGGGTCCGGCCGCGCATATAGGCGAGCGGGGCTACTTCGATGATGTTGCGTTCGATCAATCGGGTGACTGTATCAACCCCCAGCATTTCGTATAGCGCATCGTAGAGCGGCCGCAGGTAAGGGTCGATCTTTTGCGACAGGTCGCCAGGTAAGAAGCCCAATTTTTCACCGGCTTCGACCGCAGGGCGGACCAGTAGAATGCGACGGACTTCGTCGCGTTCTAGCGCATCAACGGCGCAGGCGACAGCCAGGAAGGTTTTACCTGTGCCGGCCGGGCCGATGCCAAAGTTGATATCCAGATTGCGGATGCTGCTGATATAGCTGAGCTGATTGTCGCCGCGCGCTTTGATCAAAGCTTTCGGAGTTTTGATCTGTAACTGTTTAAGCGTATGGCTGGTCGTTTTCTGTTCCAGTTCCGATTCCTGCAGTGAAAGGTGCACCATATCAGGTGTTAACTGGGTGCCGTGACTGGCTTCTTGGTAAAGGTTTTGCAATATCTCCGTTACCGCCCTTGTTGTTTGGTGATCGCCGATTAGCTGGAAGTCGTTGCCGCGGTTGCGGATCTGGATACCAAGCCGGTGTTCGATCAGTTTTAAGTGCTCATCGAGTTGGCCACACAGATTGGCCAAATGGGATGGATTGTCTGGTTCAAGGGTAAAGCGTACAGCGGTATCGGTAGTCAAGGAGTTATCGGGCCTCTGGTTTAAAGTGCCCGATGGTTATCGGGCTGTGGGGTAAGTATCGGTCAAAAATCGATACTTGTTATGATATTTGATCCAGTTCGCTGTGCAACAGTTCCCCAACCAGGCTGTTGGGGTAGGCAAGGGCGATGTGAACCGTTGCAAAATGGCCGATCAGTTCTGGGTCGTCACAAGGAAAATTGACCACACGGTTGTTTTCGGTACGCCCCTGCAGCTTGCCCGGGTCTTTCTTGGAGAAACCGCTAACCAGAATCTTCTGCTCTGAACCGACCATTGCTTGAGAGATATCCATGGTTTGCGAAATAATCCGCCGTTGTAGTATCTGTAATCGCTGTTTTTTGGTCTCTTCGGAGGTGCAGTCGGGTAGCTCTGCGGCAGGTGTGCCGGGGCGAGGGCTGTAGATAAAGCTGAACGAGTGATCGAAACCGACCTCGTGGATCAGATTCATGGTGGCCTCAAAATCGGCATCGCTTTCACCGGGGAAACCGATAATAAAATCTGACGATAAGCAGATGTCTGGGCGCGCTTTGCGTAGCTTGCGGATCTTCGATTTGTACTCAAGCGCAGTATGACCGCGCTTCATCGCCATCAGTACTCGATCCGAGCCGCTTTGGACCGGAAGATGAACGTGGCTGACCAGCTCGGGAATATCGGCAAAAGCCTGGATCAGGCTGTCGCTGAATTCGACCGGGTGTGAGGTGGTAAAGCGGATGCGACCGATACCCTCAATCGCGGCTATGTAACCGATCAGCTCGGCAAGGTCGGTGATGTCGTCGTCATCGTTGATGCCCTGATAGGCGTTAACATTCTGTCCCAGTAGGTGAACCTCGCGCACCCCTTGCTCGGCCAGATGTTGAACCTCTAGCAGGATGTCATTGAGTGGGCGGCTGACCTCTTCACCTCGGGTGTAAGGCACGACGCAAAATGTACAGTACTTGCTGCAGCCTTCCATGATCGAGACAAAGGCTTCGGCGCCTTCGGCGCTAGGAGCGGGTAGGCGATCAAACTTTTCGATTTCGGGGAAGCTGACATCGACATGCCCTGTCTTGCCTTGCTGGGTCAGATCAACCATTTCGGGCAGGCGGTGTAGAGTCTGAGGACCAAAAATCATATCGACATAGGGCGCGCGATCACGAATGGCGGCGCCTTCTTGGCTGGCAACGCAACCCCCGACACCGATCATTAGTTCGGGGCGCTTTTGTTTCAGTTTTTTCCAGCGTCCCAGCTGATGGAAGACTTTGTCCTGGGCCTTTTCCCGAATCGAGCAGGTGTTGAGCAACAGAATATCGGCTTCTTCGGGACTGTCGGTGAGTTCCATCTCATGGCTCTCTCCCAATAGGTCTGAGATGCGTGACGAGTCGTACTCGTTCATCTGACAACCGTGGGTTTTGATATACAGCTTTTTGGCCATGGAGCGACTACCTTCTTGCATTCGTTGGCTGGCGATGTCACGACAACCTTAAGGTGGAAATAAACCGCCCATTATACTGGCTTGAGTAGTGCTACGGCCAGCTTAAATAGACTGTCGAAGTGGGTGTTTGTTTGGTTGAGGTTGTGATTTTCTGATTCAAACAAAGCCGCGTTTATGCCTGGCTATGAAAACCATAGTGTTAATCAATTCCTTATGTACTTTAGGGTTGATGTAGATCATCTGTAGATCGTAGACGGAGCTTGCGTCCAGCGCGGTGAACTGGAAAACTACTGGCTACTAAACATGCTCTGTCTAGAATCTTACCGGTCTGGATGGACGTTCGTTGTTAACCGCGTAAACCAGGGAGCCCGGTTTTGCAGGAACGATTTTTTTTCTATTCGGATTTTAACTGTCCGTTCTGCTTTGCATTGAATGAACGAATCTTGATGTTGGGCGATAGTGCCAAGGTACTTTGGCGCGGGATTGAACATATGCCTGCCGCATCGAGCAAGCATTCGACGCTGGTTGACCAAACGCAATTGATTAATGAAGTGGGGGTGGTGCGTAAGCGAGCCCCCGAGGTATCGATTGTTACCCCTTCGTATCGACCCAAAACGTTGTTGCCTAACGCGTTGATTTTGACCCTTTCGCATCAAACTGACAGTGCGCGTAAATTGTCCGAGCTACGAACCTTGATCTATCGAGCCTATTGGCAGGAAGGGGCCGATATCTCTGATCCTGAAATACTGCAGGGATTGTGTTTACAGGTAGAGCTGGATTATCCGGAAGGAGATTTTGCAGCCCAAGCCGAAGCGGAGCTCGAACAGTGGCAGCAGCAGTGGGAGGGTGAGCAGTTTCATTGTCGCCTGCCTGCGATGATGTCTGAGCAGCAGGGTAAGCCGTTGTTGGGCTTTCCAACGTTTGATCTTTTATCTGGATTCTTTTCGGGTAGCGAGATGCCGCTGGTGCCCGAAAGCTTAGCGGCTTGCGAACTCAAACCGAAGCAGAGTCTGTTGTTAGTCGGGGCGGGTATTGAACAGCGTTGTGATGTTACCGAGCTGCGAGCTGCGTATCAGATCGAACTGGCCGATGATGTAGAAGGGGCTAAAAAGTGGTTTAAAGAGCAAACTTGTCTGCCAGATATGGTGGTGATCGACTTTGTCACCCAGGGCGATAGCGGCTTGCGTTACTGCTCAACTCTGCGAAGCGATCCCGACCATCGTAATACCGCCTTGATCTTGCTGCTCTCTAGTCCTGATCAGGAGCTGGAACTCAGTTGTTTTGACGCCGGTGCTACCGATGTCATGTTTGACCTATCTAATCCGAAAATTTGCCAGGCACGACTCGATCTACAGTTACGGATGAAGCGTAGCGCTGTACTGCTGGCTTCACTAGCGCGGTTAGATTATCTGACCGAACTGCCTAATCGCCGTGAGTTCGACCGTAAAATTGAAGAAGAGTGGTTGCGTGCTCGGCGCAAAGGGTCCGAGTTGGGGGTGGTGTTGATCGATATCGATCACTTTAAACTCTATAACGATAACTATGGTCATTCGATGGGTGACGATTGTTTGCGTCAGGTGGCTCGAGCTATGGCTAAAGGCTTGCGGCGCCCTGCCGACTTATTGGCCCGTTACGGTGGTGAGGAGTTTGTTGCGGTATTGCCCGAAACCGGTCTTGAAGGTAGCCGGGTCGTGGCTGAAACCATGATCCAGGCGGTACGCGATGTCTGCTTGCCGCATGCCCATTCATCGGCAGCCGATTGTGTCACCATCAGTGCGGGCGTTTCCTCTATGGTGCCTACTAATGACGCCACGCCTCGGTCACTATCGGAGCTTGCCGACGCGGCGCTGTATAAAGCTAAGGAATCGGGTCGTAATCGTGTTTGTCTATCGGGTAGCTAAGGGGGTCGCGTTGGTTCTCGATGCGCTAGAGGGGTTATAAGGCTTTATTTTTATCGGTTCATGATTGAAGATGGGAGCGATATCATCCCGTCATACTGCTAAGCAGGAGTGCTTTATGCCCAGTCTTGCCCGATTGCAACGGATCGTCCAGGACGTCAACACCGCTGCCTCGCTTGATGAGATGCTGCGCATGATCTCATCTCAAGTACAGGAGGTGATGGCGGTCGATGTTTGTAGTATCTATCTGATGGATACCGAACAAGAAGAGCTGGTACTGATGCATACCCAAGGACTTGGTAGCGAGTCGATTGGTCAGATCCGTTTGCCGCTTGGCGATGGGCTGGTCGGGTTTGTTGGCGAACAGCAGCAACTACTCAATGTTGAAGACGCGCCGCGTCACCCCAATTACCATTTTTTTCCTGAAGCCCAAGAGGAAGATATTCACGCTTTTCTTGGTGCACCTATCATCCACTATCGCAAACTTGTCGGCGTTTTGGTCGTGCAGCAACGCGACATTCGCCGTTTTGATGATGAGGATGAGGCCTTTTTAGTCACAATAGCGGCGCATCTGTCTGGCGCTCTGAATGATGCGATTGGTAGCGGTAAGATTGCCGAGCTGCTAAAAACCAGTAAAAAAACCAATACGTTTGTTAACGGCATTGTCGGCTCATCGGGGGTCGGTATCGGCCGAGTGGTGGCCGCGGGTAGTACCCTGAGCTTCAAAGATGTTGAAGATCTCTGCTCGCTTGACCCGGTAGCTGAATTGGAGCTGTTTGATAAAGCGGTGGCGCTGGTGCATGACGAATTAAGCCAAGGCCATCAACAGATGTCGGGTACGCCGGGTGATGTGCAGGCTATTTTTGAAACCTACCGGATGATTTTGGATTCGGATGATCTACAACAGGCGATTCGTGATCGAATTATAGCGGGAGCAATGGCCCCTGCTGCACTCAAGGCCGTGATAGAAGAACACGCTGCGATTTTCGAGGCGATGGAAGATCTGTACTTCCGTGCTCGGGGTGAGGATATTCGAGATATCGGCCTGCGGCTGCTCAAGTTTTTGGTCGAGCCCGACGCCGTTGCGGTGAGTTATGACCAGCCAACGATTTTGGTAGGTAGTGTGGTGAGCGTCTCCGACATCGCTCAGGTGCCTCATGGCAAGTTGGCGGGCATTGTCTGCCAACAAGGATCGGCCTTGTCGCACACAGCAATCCTCGCCAGCGCTTTGGGCGTGCCGGCGGTGATGGGGGTTGGTGAGCTGCCGTTGCGCAAGTTAACCGGTAAATCTGCAATCATCGATGGCTATCAGGGGCGAGTGCACTTCCAGCCTTCGAGTGCGTTACGGGCCGAATTTATACGGTTAGCAAGAAAAGACAGCGAATTCGATCGGTCACTGGAGAAGCTGCGCGATCTGCCGGCTGAAACCACCGATGGTTACCGAGCGGATCTTTATGTTAATACCGGCTTGCTCTCAGACATTACTCCCGGCTTGGAACGCGGCGCCGAAGGTGTGGGGCTTTATCGCACCGAAATTCCCTTCATGGTGCACGAGAGTTTTCCGACCGAAGAGGAGCAGTATCGGGTTTACCGCAAGGTCTTAAGCCAGTTTCATCCGCGCCCGGTGACGATGCGTACACTCGATATTGGCGGGGATAAACCGCTGCCCTATTTCCCGGTGCAAGAAGATAATCCTTACCTGGGGTGGCGCGGTATTCGCTTTACGCTCGATCATCCGGAGATCTTTCTGGGCCAAATCCGGGCGATGCTGCGGGCCAATGAGGGGCTTGATAACCTCAAAATATTGCTGCCGATGATCAGTAGTGTCGACGAAGTCGATAGCTTTTTTGAACTGCTGCGCAAGGCGATCAAAGGGCTGCGCAGTGAAGGGTTGGTGATCGATAAACCTCCCGTTGGAATTATGGTGGAAGTGCCTGCCACGATGTTCTTACTCGATTACATGGCTTGGCGGCTGGACTTCATCTCCATCGGTACCAACGATTTAACCCAATACCTGCTGGCGGTTGATCGAAATAACCAAAGTGTTGCCAGTTTGTTCTCGCGGCTTCATCCGAGTGTTGTCAGGGCGCTTCATTACATTACCGAACAGGCGTACAAGAACGGCCTGGAAGTCAGTCTGTGCGGTGAGCTGGCTGCCGACCCCGCTGCAATTTTGTTATTGCTGGGAATGGGGGTGAAATCGTTCAGTATGAATGCCCATAGCCTGCCTCGAATCAAGCACGTTATTCGTTCGGTCAGTCGTCACCAGGCCGAAGGCTTGGTGGCAAATGCGTTGCGAATGCAGAGTGAAGCTGAAATTCGGCAGATGCTCAATAAGGCGCTCGAAAATGCCGGATTAGACGAGCATCTGGTCAGAACCGGTCGAATTAGTAAGAACGCTAAACCAACAAATAAATAATTGGAGATGTTATGGCAAAGGCGCTAAAAACCGGCTTGATGACGTTGGGGTTGGCTGCGTTGCTGAGTGGCTGTGCTCAGGTCGGCAGTGAAAGCTGGTGTAACGATATGAAGGAGAAGCCAAAAGGTGATTGGTCTTCGAATGACGCAGCAGATTTCGCTAAACACTGCGTTTTTTAAGTTAAGCGCTATCAATTATTTATGACATCTAAGGGAATTGCATGAATAAGGCTACTAAGTGGGTGTTAACTGGTTGTATCACGTTGGGGTTGAGCACTGTTTCGACGTTATCTATGGCCGAAAAGCCTGCTTGGGCAGGTCAGGGTGGTAAGCCATCCGAGCAGCAGCGAGAAGAGCATAAGCAGGCGATGACATCCAAGGATAAAGCAGGTGGAGATCGTGACGATGATCTTCGTGACAAGGGTGATTTGGAAGGGAAGACTAACGATAAGTCGAAAAATAAATCCAAAAAAAATAAAAAGGACAAAAAAATTAACTCTGAAGAGGCTGGCGATGGCCGGCAAATGGCCTCTGGAGCTGAGTATAAGGAAGATAACCACCCAGAAAAAACTGTGGAGCAGATGAAAGAGTTAGAACGTGGTTCAGAAGCAGGCCTGCAGTCACGCGAATCACGCCGAAAGTGGTGGAATTTTTGGGATTAACAGCAATGAGGGTGTTGAGCGTTCTTTAGCCTGGCAATACGGTTTTCGCATCGCTGCCAGCGACGGGCGCTGCAGCGTTTTTCCTTGCAGTCAAATTCACACGCTGCGTTGGTATCTGGTACCGGTTGCACCACTAGCTTGAGTAATAGCCTTATACGGCGTCGAAGCGCATTGGCTGATGGGGTCTTCATCTTGTTCCCTTCTACTTCGGAATAAATCGCTTTATCCAGATGGGTGTGTCAGTGGTGTAATTGCGCCCGCTATTGTAGCGGTAATGAGAGTTTGAAGACATAAAAAAGGCGCATAGAAGGTATGCGCCTTTTTTTGTCTGAGCTGGCTGTTTACTGCTCTAGAGCTTGCTCGGCTGCGACAAAGTCATACCCCAGCGCGTCGGCGACGGCTTTATAGGTAACCATGCCTTTGTGAACGTTGAGACCGTTCAGCAAGTGAGCGTCGTTGAGCAAGGCCTGCTTGGGGTCGTTGGCTAATGCCAACGCGTACGGCAGGGTTGCGTTGTTCAGTGCCATGGTGGAGGTGCGGGCAACGCCACCTGGCATGTTGGCAACGCAATAGTGCACCACATCGTCAACCACGTAGGTCGGCTCTTGGTGGGTGGTCGCTTTGGAGGTTTCGAAGCAGCCCCCCTGGTCAATGGCAACATCGACCACAACGGCGCCTTTCTTCATCTTGCTGATCAGCTCGCGAGTTAACAGCTTAGGGGCTGCGGCTCCGGGGATCAGTACCGCTCCGATAACCAGGTCTGCATCGAGTGCATATTCTTCGATAGCGCTGCTGGTCGAGTAGACACATTTGACATGGCCATTGTACTCAGCATCCAGTTGGCGCAAACGCGGTAGCGAGCGATCCATGATGGTGACATCAGCTCCCATACCAACCGCCATTGTTGCAGCGTTTACGCCGACAACACCGCCGCCGATGACCAATACTTTAGCTGGAGCAACACCCGGTACGCCGCCAAGCAATACGCCACGTCCGCCTTCGGCCTTTTCTAGGTGGTGGGCACCGGCTTGGATCGACATGCGTCCGGCAACTTCGCTCATCGGTGCCAGCAGAGGCAGGCCGCCAGCGTTGTCGGTAACGGTTTCGTAAGCGATGCAGGTTGCACCTGATTTGACCAGTAGTTCGGTTTGACGAGGGTCTGGAGCCAGGTGCAAGTAAGTATAAAGGACTTGGCCTTCACGCAGCATTTTACACTCTTGGGGTTGCGGTTCTTTGACCTTGACGACCATCTCGGCGCGCTCAAACACTTCTGCTGCGGTTTGAACAATCGATGCACCGGCAGAGATATATTCATCGTTAGAGAAATCGATGCCGGCTCCAGCGTTGTTTTCAACGATGACTTGATGGCCGCGGTTAACTAACTCTTGAACCGAAGACGGGGTCAGGCCGACGCGGTATTCGTGGTTTTTGATCTCTTTGGGGACGCCGATCAACATGGTGTTTCTCCTGAATATTTGATTGTTTTTATGCGTTGTGAGTATCGAACAACGTGGAGATATCTTAGCTCTCTTGTTGGAGGTTTGGTTGGTGTATTTGTCGATTTTAAAGATATATATATTTGTTTTTGTCTTTGTATGCAGTCCAAAAAACTGGTGCAGTGCAAAAAATGCAGTTGATATGTTTACTGGTGCCGCAGTGAGTGAATAGAGAACTCACAAGCAAATGGCTGGATAATTGCACTGTGTTTATATACAGTACAATCTGTTGTGCTATGCGATTACGTGGTTAATGATCCGAAAAATTATTCATGCTGATTTTTCATGTTTACTTCCTCCTATCCCAAGCGTTCCAATTAATACCATAGGTATTATAAATCAATAGCTTATTGTATTTTGTTCTGAACTGTCTATCCTAGGCACACTACTGTTTTCTACGTACGGTGTTTACTTATTGTTTACTTTTACGGTGGGCATGGGATATGAAAGTCTGGCTAAAGAAGTCCGAAATCGATAGTGCTACGTATACTATTGATGGACCTTCTGCCCAGTACATCTGGGACTCACAGCTTCAGGGCTTTGGGGTACGTCTCTACCGTTCTGGCAAAAAATCGTTTGTTATCCAGTATCGCTACAATGGCCGTCTCCGGTTCATGGTCCTTGGACAGTACGGCCCGCTCACGCTTGACGAAGCTCGCAAGGAGGCGAAGAAAAAACTAGTTGCGCCGTTGACGGGTAAAGATCCGTTAAAGGAACGACAAGATTCTAGGCTCGAGTTCTTAACAGCGTCCTCCCTCCAGCACCTTTTCGACCAATATACGGCGAAGCCTTCTTTTCGTTCCAAGTCGGTGAGTCATCAGAAAGGGTTCGTTCAAAAATTTGAGCGCAATATTTTGCCGCGCTTGGGCCGGATGAAGGTCAAAGAGGTTGAGCGGCGTCATCTTCGGGTTTTACTGGAGGAGATAGCGGATACAGGCAAGCACCAGCTTGCTAAACAAGTACAGGCGTTCATGCGTATTCTGTTCAACTTCGCTGTTGATCAAGAGTTGATCGAACACAGCCCATGTGAACGTCTGCGATTGGATCTGAATATTCAATCTAGAGATCGTGTGCTATCAGAAGATGAGATCAGGTGTTTCTGGTACGGGGTAGAAAATATAGGTGTGTGCCCACAGATTCAGATTGCTCTGAAGCTCCAGTTGGTCACGGCCCAACGAATTGGCGAGATCGCCAAGACGGAATGGAGGCATGTCGATCTAAAACAGAATATCTGGACCATCCCTCGTGAAAACGTCAAGAACCGCAGAGGGGATCACCTTGTGCCCCTGTCACCATTGGGAAGGCAACTGATTGATGAGCTTAAACCGTTCAAAGATGAATCAGGGTGGCTGCTACCATCTCCGAAGGCCACAGGTGTCCATGTGGCTGCCTCCTCTATGACTCGGGCAATTTGGAAAGAGCGTGGTGATAAGGGAGCGTTTAAAGACTTGGAGCCGTTTACGCCACATGATTTGCGACGTACGGCCGCATCAATGCTGAGCCGGGAAGAGGTTGAACGCAGTTATATCAAACAAATCCTTAACCATACGGAGAATGATGTCACCGCAGTCTATATTCGAGACGATTACCTGAAATCTAAGCGGCGATATCTCGATCTGTGGGCGAATAAGCTTGTTCGAATACTTGTGCCAAAATTATTGATGACTAACGTGGTGTCGCTTTAAAAATGATTATGTTCAGTAAAGAAGAAATAGCCCGTAGGCTCCCTAAGACCACGGAGGAAGAACTGTCTCTTGCTCGTCAAACTATTGCAGCGCTGGAAATAGATCTTTCTGACTCGCGTGCTGCGAACGATGTTTTGGCTTCCCGGTTGGCGAATCCGGAGGGTTCGGCACCAGTCGATACTGGCTTAGAATTGATCCATAGTTTTATGATGAATGTTGATGAAGTATGCCAAAAATGGAGAGGTGACCCTACCGGAGGAACGAACGACCCAGTGAACAAACATACTGTTCTTGCGCTGATTACCGAGATTGAAGCGGCCGCGTTTGGTATTGAGATAGACGACGATAAAGCGCTGACCCTTCCTCGAGACCTAGTCAAGCAGGATGCTTTACATCGTGTTGAAATTGAGCGGTTGAGTAAGCGAGAGGAGGGCTTGAAGGAGATGGTGGTAGAGGCCCGTAAAAAAAGTATTGAAAAGGTGCTTTATGACGAAGGCGCTGTACCTCGAAGATTGAGCGTATTGATTAGCTTCGCAGATCTGCTCTATCAATTGAAGTTACAGGGAAAGTTGTCGAATCTGAAAGGTGAGTATTACGAGGTTTTGAAAAAATACCTGTCTGATCACGGTGTGAGATTTGCCAAGAAAGATCTTGAGATTCTGATGAAGTATTTGTGGCCGGAAGAGTGATAGGGAGGGAGCTTATGCTCCCCCTCCTGTTATCTTATGCCGTGCGCGGGCTCGGAATTGTAGCGATGTAGTAATATGACCAATGATCTTTACCGTCTACAGCACGTTTGAATCGCTTGATAAATCCTTCTGATTCTGCTTTTTGAAGATGATTGGCCACGGTTTTTCGCGTTTGGTTGCTATTTTGCGCAATCGTTTCGAGCGAGGGAAAGGCGGCTCCTTCTTTAGACATGAATGTAGACAGAGCGAAAAGGGTGTAACGAACACCGGGTTTGAGACCGCTCTTCATGAATGCTGAACGCCATCGAATGACCAACGCTCTCTCATCATACCGCATGCTGCTATCAGCAATCCCCATGACCTCTTGTTCACACAGCGGAGGCTGGCAGGTGTTTTCATTGATTGCCAGCAATTGGCTAATAATCTGATCTCTTCCCTTGCCCTGGTTGCGTAACTTTCCCGCAATACTGGTGAGGGCGGTGTTGCGATTTCCTGACTGGAATGTTTCCGGAGTAATTGCTTGAACCGTCGGTACTGGGGAGGGGAGACTCTCCTCCAAAAGCCAGTCTGGAGCTGCCAGAATAGGACTATGGATATTCTTGTACTGATAGTAGCCACCTGAAATATGGTTGCTTGGCGGCGCCACCACATAGCCACCATTTGCCTTGGTATCTACCCCCTGCGCCAGCTTAGAGTTGCTACAGCGTAGGGATGGAGAGCATGAACGGTAATAGAGGTGGAATCCGCCACCTCCAGTCTCGGCGCGCATAGTCGGAGCAAAAGGCCCAAACAATGCATCCAGGCCGTTAAATCCTGCGATGCCATCGTTTCTCGGGTCTACATCTACAACAACGAGGTTTGAAATTGCTCCAGTGCGTACCCCTATGTTGGCGTGGGGGTGGCGGTTCCACCAGGCCTTAATTTTTTCCGCGTCAATAGTCGCATCATTAACCCCTTTGCGGGATATAGGGTGTTTGCCCGGGCTGCTGCATTCCTTGCCCTTTTTGCAAGCGCAGATACCCTCGTCAATGTGATAGAGAGGTAGTACTAACCACCCCTTGGACGCATATTCGAGCGCGCAGCTGAGAAGCATGTTTTGCGGTTCTTGGAGATAGTGGACCTTAGCCATCGCTCAGGTCCTCCGGGCGAACTTTAGCCAACGCCGGAACCCATTGCTTCATTTCTACCAACAACTCCAACATAGAAGATGATGAAGAGCCTCGCTTGCGGGCTCTCTCCATCAGTTCACGTGCAATGGCATTGCGACTATCGTCATCCAGCCAATAGCGCATGACTGTTGTCGGGAGCCGGTGCCAGCCAGGTATAGTTTCCATCTGTCCTTGATAAGGGATGCCTAGCTTGTTTTTAATAGTGGACACGGTGCTATGGAGAGTGTGGTCGTTAACCAGCCACTCAGCCTCGAATCGATTCATGCTAGCGCCGGTGGTTAGTAGCGCCAAAAAAATACTTTAGAAGGCAGGCTAAATAGGGTCTCAGATAATCAGGGCCTAACCACAAAACCCAGGAATTAACCATGTCAAATAAAGTAACTAAACAAGACTGGGAAATAATCGAAGCCGATTATAGGGCATGTCAGTTGTCATTGAGGCAGATAGGGGCAAAGAATGGTGTATCGGAAAGTGGGATTCGGGGTCGTGCTAAAAAGTTCGGTTGGGAGCGGGACCTGTCCGATAAGGTACATGCCAGGATTAAATCAGAACTAGCGCGCAATTCAAATTGCGCAGTGCCTGCAAAATCAGATGAAGATGTACACTACACCTCTTACGATGAAGGAGGTATCCCCGAAGAAGATATTATCTCCGCCGCTGCTAGGACTGGTGTGGAGGTGGTGCGGTCACATAGGCGGGATATTGCCGAGTTCCGTGACATAACCCGCACCTATGCTCGATTGCTGCGAAAACAGGTACAGAAAGGTAAGCGCATGATCGAAGTTAAGGGTGAGGCGGTCGAGATCGATCTCGACCTGGAGTATATCAGCAAGTGTTTGAACAGCGGATCCAACGCCATCCAGCGTGTTATAAGCATGGAGCGCCAAGCGTTCAGCCTGGACGATAAGGGAGGCAGTGACAGTAATAAAGAGTTAGAAAGTATCATGGATTTAGTGCTTAGACAGAAAGATGGGCTGATGTTAGCCAAGGAATAAACGCTAGCGAATACGGTCAGTTAACTGGACACCCTTTCCTCAGCTTATGAACAGTTGTGTTGGTAATGACGAAGGCCTCTTTTTTTGTGATTTGCTAAGGTTAGCGTTTAGCAGAGAGGGAGGAGTCCATGCATTGGGCCAACTAGGGGAACTACCGCAATGCGCACTTTGCGGACACTCGCTGTCTTGGGCCATGAGTGACTCTAGTCGGCCCATAGCCGCCACTCAGGGCCTGCGAACATTACAACCTTTCCAGATCGCCAGAAACACGTAAGCAGACACTGATTTGACTGTTCAGAGTCCTAGGTAACGGCAGGAGTTGCGACAAAGATTAAGCAGACGGGACGATTCAAGTCGATCTAGTAGTTATGTAACCTAAGAAAGAGCGTTACCATGCATGGCATTCATCTGGGGTAGTTTACGTAGAGACTCCGATCTCACGCCCCTTTCAGATGTGCAAATAAAAAATCATTCAGCCCTGCCGAATCGGTCGGTTATCGAAGGTTGAACTGGCTTACGCCACACGCGGAACGAAGAACAGGACCGTACTTGAATTTTAAAGTCATACCCCTCGCGTTATATGTCACCTATTTGACCAATAGGTTCGGCTTTTTGCTTAAGCAAGCCAAAGATACACCGGCAAAGATGGCGCTTCGTCTTCGCTATGCGCGAACGGTACTCGCACGGTTAAATATTGAGACTGTCGTCCAGCATAAGGAAAAACTGCCAAAAGATGGTCAGTACCTGCTGATCGCCAATCACCGTAGCATTATCGACCCGTTACTGGTGGAGATTGCTCTTGCGGAGTCATCAATCGATGGGTATTGGATCGCCAAAAAAGAGCTCTATAACTCGTTTTTCTTTGGTCTATTCACCCGCAATGCAGGATCTATTGTGCTGGATCGCGACACTAAGGTGACGGCTCCGTTTTTTAAAGCCGTCAAAGCAGTGACCCAACAGGGTCATTCCGTATTCGTGTTTCCCGAGGGGACGCGCAACAAGGGTAATACCACGTTGATAGAGTTTAAAGCGGGATCGAGGCTCATCGCGTTAAAGAACCGGATCAATATCCTGCCACTCTATATCAGCACGAATGCCGACGAAGTCTTGAAGGAGGCTATCTACAAGCGCACCAAAAACCTGAAAATAGTCGTCGAGGTTGGTGATCTGATCGAGTACCGCAGCAAGGAGCCCTTAGATCAAAGCTACAGGAAGATGTTCAACATCCGCTAACAGCCCAATCCTGCTAAGCACAAACTGCGCTAACAGGTAAAAAAATCACTCGCCGTTCTTTGGCTACCGTGACTTGCTGATATACAGACTCACGTTCCCTTTAATTTTGAAACATCTCAAATGCCCGCGATGACCGGTTTGTGTCGTAAGCGTCCCCCTGATATTTCAGATGCAAGGGGGCAAAGTACGGCCCGAAGCTGACGCACCTCTATCCGTTAACCCCGATGTCTTAGTCTTGGTAGAGCTTTACTCTGGCCTTCAAATATACGCCTCTATCCGCTCCAACTATGGCTAACCGTCGATCCTTTATGTTATAGCAATCAATCCGATTACGACGGTATAGCTCGGCGAGATATGCGGTTGGTGTACCCGTGTCGTAATCTATACTTTCGATCACGCGCCATAAACTAGGGATGTTTGGAGGATAATTTGGATGGACAGCACTCAGCCGTTTTTCTCTCTTTGGCAGCTCTTGCAGCAGCCAGTCTGGCAATTTGCGCCTGATATTTCCTGCTCCGTCGATACATTTGGCCTACCTCCAATCATACAAGGTAGACCAAGCTTACAAGGTAGGTAGCCTTGCAGGGGCGCGATATTAAAATGTTAACTTTTATTATAAGCGACAAAAAAGTGGGGTTGTTATGGTATCAAATATCATTGAGGTGATTAGCAATGAGCATGCACTTGAAAAGTATTCAGATAGAAATAGTTTGTTGAGGGAAGCTGTTCCCTATATTGGGGAACCCAAACAAAGTGCATCTGATCCCGGTAAGGTTTTTTTGCGCCTGGATCCCTTGTCAAGCAATGGCGCGTTGCTTGAATTCAAAACCGAAGATGTCCTATTTGCCGAAAACGTAGAATCTGTGGTCGATATTGAGGGGGGAACATTTCAGATTGTTAAAATATGGGTTCGTATCGGCAGTATCGGTATCAAGCTTGAACCATTCTCCGTGCAGGATTATTCGAATGTTTTAGACAAAGGTTTTGATGCCTTAACAAATGAAAAGTGAAAGAACAATTTCGAATGTTTTTGGTGTGTTACTACTAGGGCATTTATCATTTTGATTTTTTATGCTTCGTTAGAATTGTGTAATTTGGGAAAGCAATTTTCAGTTAACAAGTGGCTGAACTAGACGCGGTGGTTTTTGGTTCTTTTTAAGCGAAGTGTTTAAGTCAACTTTATCATGCTAACCGGCTTATAGCCAAAACACCCCGCGCAGGTTAGCTTTGCGTTATTTCTAGAGGGAGTTTGTACGATGAATCCAAATGACCCTTCTAAAGCAGGGGAAGCCATAATTGAAGCTGTCGAGAACCAGCTAAATTACAACGACCCTCAAAAAGTACGGAAAACTCTTGACCGATTATTGGGCTTAGGGATTAGCCGCAAGGAAGCTTTAAAACATATAGCTTGTGCGTTGTCGGTAGAAATTTTTGGGGGCCTAAAAAATTCCGAGGAGTTTGATTCTGAGCGATACGATCGTAATTTGGAAAATTTGCCTGAAATGCCGTGGGAAGATGAGTATGTGACGAAACATAACAGTCAGGTCAAGGTTCGCCGCTGCGCGGCTGGTACCTACGGCTTGCTGCGCAAGCCTTCGGCCCCTTACCTAAAGGTTAGAAGCAAAAGGAAGCGTTATGAAACATTCATATAAAGGTTGTAACATAAGCATTCATCCTTTTATAGAAGATGGCGAGCTAATAATATATGGTTATGTAATTACAGTTCATAGTGAAAAACATACTCAAGACCATCAGTTTAACGGAGAGCTAAAAGCAGATAATCAAGAGTCTGCTAAAGCACGCATATTAAATAGAGCTAAGAACTGGATTGATTCAAATGTCCAATAGACTTTTTAATGCAATCATTCATCCGTCCAATATAGTAATTGAAATATTTTTCATCTGGGTAATGCCCTTTGGCTTTAAAATTATCTATAGCCTTAGAATCATATTCGATGAGAATGTAATTATCGGAATGATGATAGGTTGTCATCATAGTCTTACGCGACTCATGGTCAATAATTTATTTTCTGTTAATTTCTCATCCTTGGTTTGTTTTCTTATAACAAAAAAAATTAAGTTCGCTCACTCTGTTCGACAGACCGCTAGCTCGGCAGCTTATTTGTGACGTTATGAGTTTTTATCTAATATTTTGACTTTATATTCGAACGGGTGAATTCGGATATATTTTTTTATTTTTCACCAACAATCATGAGTAAAGAAAATGGCTAAAGGTACAGTTAAGTGGTTCAACGCGGACAAGGGTTTTGGTTTTATTACACCTGAAGATGGTAGTAAAGATCTATTTGTTCATCATTCAGAAATTCAAGCAGGCGGTGGGTATGCAACATTGAATGATGGTCAGGCCGTTGAATTCGAAGTTGGTCAAGGTCAAAAAGGCCCTTGTGCAAATAAAGTTGTTCCTGTTTAGGCGGCAACACATAACAAGCAAAGGCAGTCGGACACGCTAACGCGTGCCCGCTGCTTTGGGCGTTATTGCTGACCCATCAGCGTCGCCTTTGTGTCGTGAAGAGCCCCTCAGGTTCTGATAATTCTGGCTAGCTCAGAGGCTCTTGTCGACACATTGCAGTCGCTCATCTTTGGCCTGAACCGGCTGCGGGTGAAACTTCGGAGATCGCTATAGCGGACACCCATCGTAACGAGAGGTGACGGCAGGTGTATCTACTTAGCGGTCATAGGCGGGATGCATGGCAGAGCCACTAGCTACGGCTATTATCGACACATATTGCCACCTCTAACAACCCCTCGGCCTAGGTTCCCTTGCACCAGTCAAATGTCCCTTAAGCTGACATTGACCCCGAGCCTCAGGGTTAGGCCGGACTGGGCTCTTAAAGGTCATAGCTGAGATGATGAGCTAAGCAGTTTTTGACAGTTCCCCTCCGCAACCGAAGCGGAGTCTTGGTTAGGCCGCAGGGTCTAGTATCAGCGATAATCAAACTCCAAGGGACTGGATGGACTAGCCAAGCGCCCAAGAGGTCCAAAACAAACGAAGCGCAAACAGTGTTAACATCCAGCGCATTAAAAAACGAAAGCGCTCTTCAGATACTAGGCCTAAGCAGCACTTGCCTGCCCAGGTCCCCAAAAAGCCCCCGATGATCGAAACCACTATCGCCAGTATATAAGGTCGATAATTGAAACCCACCCAGAGATAACCCAAGGTTTTCAGTACAGACATGCTTAACAGGCTAGCTGCAATAGTGGCAATAATGGTATTTCGAGGCCGACCGCCGCGCAGCATAATTCCCTGTAGCAGACCACCCAGCCCGGTAATGGAACTCAACCAGGTATGTGCGGCGCCGGTCAAGACGTAGGGATAGGGAACACTCACCTTCACGTTAACAGACGGCAGCCAAAGAATTCCGAGAATGGTGAGACTTAGCAACAGTGAAATGACGAAGTCCGACATTCTCGAATAAGTCAGCGCCCCAGGCACCGCACCTATTAATGCGCCCAGAACAAAGGGCCGCGTGACATCCCAGTTAATATTGCGATGGAAATGGTACAACCGGGAAAGCTGTGCTCCCATAAGAAACACACCGTTGAGGGGTAATACAGCCGACATGGGCAGGATAAGGGCCGTCGTCACCAAGAGCACCATTCCCCCACCCATGCCAGCAAGGGTACCGACCACACCAGCGATAAAACTAAAACAAGCGAGGGCAACCAGTTCTACTTCCGTCAATATAGTCCTCCTGCGCTGCACAACTTTTTATAAGATGAGCATAACGATCTATATCCGCATCTGATAGCTCATCACGTTATGGCAAAAGGCAGCGCTCGGCGGCATCACCAAAGTGGCTGGCCGCACCCTACAGCAGGGCGATACACTAAAGAAAAAATCAAGAATGTGGATGTTTTCTGCCCTTCGGTCTGCTCATATCACCCGGCTGTATTAGAGTAACTGCCAGCCATAGATCAACGTTAACAAGAGGGTGTAGGCGGTAAGAATGTAATACCAACCGCCACTCAATTTCGGGGTTCTAATCGGTGCCACATTTAAGATCGCTAATACCACTAAGACGACATAGAGGAGTATGGCGAAAACCGACGCACCGATAAGGCCATCAAAAACAAAAAGAAAGGCCAGGATGATGCAGTTATTGTCCAATGCTAAACCTTGGTAGTTTGATTCGTCGATCAATCCAAATACATTGAAATAACTTAATCTGAGCACTCCAGCTGCGACGATAATAAAAGCTCCCGGAACAAACCAAGGACTAAAATTACCGTAGCTTAATAATACGACTGCGGGGCAGATGCCAAAGCTGACAATGTCGATCAGTGAGTCGAGTTGCCCACCGAATAGCCGCTGCTTTTCAGTCCTACCTTTCATCCGTCGGGCGATAATTCCATCGCTCCAGTCAAAGAATATGGCCCAAATCAGCCCTATCATTGCGGCTGGGAATATACCTAGAATAGCGAAGTATATTGCCAGCACCGCAGAAAAAAGCCCCGCCAGTGAGCATAGGTTGGGTAAGTCTTTAGCGAAGGAGAGTATTGTTGCTGGTGCCGCCAGCGAGTCGTTTGTGCTTTCTACTGCTGACATGTGTTTTTCTCTGGCTCTGCGTTATTGACAGGAACGGCATCGTTAGGTGAATTCAGCTTTTCAGCGGAAACTATGTTATTTAACGCAGCGACGATATTGGTGTTTTCAGCTGGAGTGCGACTGGCTATACGAATATAGCGGTCAGACTCCGGCATGCTTTTACCTTCGCAATGTTTAATATATATATTGTGATCAACGAACAGTTTTCGAGCCACATCCGGGCCGGAAGGTGCGTGATCGGGAAGGCGGCAGAAAATATAGTTGGCTTCCGGTTTATAGACAACCATACCGTCGATCGAACAAAGGTCTAGATAAAACTGATCCCGTTCTTTCCGCACCTGGGCGCAGCTAGTCTCGAACTCTTCACGGTATTCAGGTGCCATTTTTAGAAAAGTTTCGGCAAAACCATTCAAGTTCCAAATATGTAGTCCCGCACGAACCTTATCGGCAAAAGCAGCGTTGGCCGTGAGCATATAACCGATACGCAAGCCGCAGATACCGTAAGCCTTACTCATGCTCTTAAAAATCGACAAATTTTGGTACTGTGCGATATCTTTTTCAAGCGTCTCTTTATCGCGATTGCTGGCAAAGTCGATAAAGGACTCATCGACGATGAGCATGCAATCGTGTTCGGCCAGCTTTGTCACCAAACGAATAAGGTCAGCCTTGGGTACCAGCAATGAAGTTGGGTTGTTGGGTGTCACCACTATCGCAACATCGGCCTGGCAACGTTGTGCCTCCGCAGCGAACTTGTCTACGTCAAGCTGGAAAGATGGCGCATCAAGCACAAACTCGACAACGGTGCCCGCTGGAGCGGCATTGGCATACTCATTAAAAGACGGCACAGGAATAATGAGTTTTTTCGCAACATGCCCAGAGACGATTTTGATAAGTTCGGCGGCACCGTTTCCCACCACAATTCGTTCCGGGGGTTGATCAATCAGATCCCCTACCCAACCGGCCAATGTGCCTTGGGCAACGGGATAATTTAGAACCAACTCATGAATTTGGCTTTTCAGCAGTTCAAAGAACCGCTCGGGTGGAAAGTGAAGGTTGTACAGGTAGGCATGATCAATAAAGCCATAGCGCCAATAGCCTCCATGGGTAGTGGCGAGTGCTTCATATTGCTGTTCTCTAGAGCTTTGATCTTGATTTTGCATTATTTTGATTCTTACCTTATCAGGCTATAACAGGCGCAGTCAGCGTACTGAAGAGTAAATTGCGCCACTAAATTAAAAGGGGAGTAGCAATCGCTCTATACAGTGACTGTTTTTCCATTTGCACGGATATTCTGAATATCCGTCGCCAGAGGTCCAAGCCAGCGTTCAGTGGCTGTGTCCTGAGGAGCACGAGGAAACAGCAGTTCCGCCTGATGCAAATCTGCTACGGTGTCAATCTCATACCATCGGTCTTCGTGAAAGAAAACAGCTTCAAATTTAAGCGAACCGTCGGCCACCATATCGGCAAATACCGCTTCATAATATTCACCGACTCGCTCGTCAGTAATATAGCGGTCTAACAGCGTTATCATTTTATGCCAACTCGCCAAGGATAGGCTGTAGATGTTAACGGTTTTATACCGGAGTTCATCATCTAGATTCTGTTTAACATGGAAAGCGGTGACGTCTTCTTTGGCATTGAGTTCAACGGTTGTTCCATTCATCCAAGGTAGGATATGAGAAATCGCCATTCTGTCCGGTGTTAGCATATCCTCTAGCATGGATTTTTCAAAAACCAGATCGCTTTCTATCAGCATAAATGGCTCTTGGATAGCCTGCCGAGCCAGCCAAAGTGAGTAAATATTATTGGTTGTCTGATAGACAGGATTAAAAACGTACTCGACCTGCATATCCGCAGCGTTTTTTTGAAGAAATTCCCGGACACAATGATCCAAGTATCCAGTTACCACCACCAATCGATTGATACCCAGCGAACGGAGGTTATCAACCAAACGACCTAAAATGGGTATTCCTCCGACCTCGGTAAGACACTTGGGTGCATCAAGGGTTAATGGGCGCAGGCGCGATCCAGTGCCAGCGGCTAAAAGTAGTGCAGTAGTTATACGATTACCAATAGTCATAAATAGTCAGTGATCCTCACTGTTATAGATATAAATTCTATCGACGTAAGTGTTTGTTTTTCAACCAGGCCTCTATTTAATCCCAGTCGAAGCATCATCAATTCCCTATTTGGACCCAGCAATCTAACCTTTTTGTGTCATCCATTAGAGATGGCCCTGCTCAACTTAAAACATTCGGCTCACACATCTACGGTGAACTATTTAGCAGTTCACCGTAAACATATTTGTTTAAAAACCAAGCAACCTTTGATTAAATCAGAGGTGGGTCGCGCTGATGCTAAAATAGCCCAGAGGCAAGGAGCAGTCCGCCGGTAATAGCCATAGCTGATGGTTGCAACACCGGAGAAGTGCAGCTTTAACGCAAGCCCCCTGTGTGGGGGAGTATTGTGCCGTCATGACGGACATTTGCAGCCGCCGATGACTTGATTAGCATTTTTCTAAGAAAAGTCAATTAAAGATAGCACACATAGCGTAGAATTACTGGTTCTATTCAGAATTTTGGCTTGATAGTTTTTATTTATGAGATTTTATTATCAGGATGCATGATATAGCCCATACGAAACAACATTATTAATGTGAGTAGTTATGGTCAATATCTAGAATTAAAGTTTGATAAAGTTTTGGCGATGATGAAATACACATAAAAAGGATCACAAAGTGGCGAAAACAAATTTTCAATATGAAAAGCGGAAGAAAGAATTAGAAAAGAAAAAAAGAAAGAAGAAAAAAGCAACGCAAACTTGATAAAAACGATGTGCAGACCGAAGATAACCCTTCCGTGAAGGATGGTGGAGATATATAAATCTCTGAAAACATTGATTCCCTGCCTACGTTGGTGATAAATAAAGTGATGTATAAACGATAAAGTTTAACAACTATTACTTACATTTAAGTGACACTAACTAAATGCATCAACTTGAGGCCGAATATTAGCCAGTGTATTTATCTATGGCCATTCCATTAGCCTGTCCCAGCCCCTGCCATTACCAGACGTAGAGAACACCAAAACCAGCATCCGCTTTATCGATCCAGATGAGATGGATAGATTGCTGTGTTCGCAGGTTCCAAGTGGCGGCTAAGAGCCGGTAGCTGCCTGTTACTGTCACGATTCCCTCATCAATCAAGCGACCGCTAAGGGCCAACGGCTGACCTTTCGCTCTGTTGATCAAAACAGGCGCAACTCCTGTATCAAGAATCAGGATTATGCTTTATCAAACAAATAATATTACCCATTTTTTCAACACTATTGGCCCATTGCTGCAACTTAGTGTTGAGAAAACTGCAGCCATCCCTGCCAGCCAGAACCACCTTAAAACGCATTCACTCCTGCTACAGTGTGGTCATGCACAGTTGTCTAGACACTGGCTGGTGGGTCGTTGAATCTGGGTGTCAAATTAACTGAACTCACCGTAATCACCGAACAGCCCCTGTGACCGAGCCTTCATCACCTAAAGGGGTATTTAGATGCTCTTGTTGATAGTACTGTGTTTGTATACAGTAGTATGGTTGTTAGGTGATAGTGCTTGTATCGCCATGGAATAATTTCAGATGTTTACTTATTGCTTACTTTGGTCGTTGTGTTCTATTTTTATTTGAATTTATTGTTTATAAGTCATTGTTAGTAATTGGTAAAATTTGGTGCCTGAGTATAAACGTAAAATCATTCATGCCGATTGTGACTGTTTCTTTGCCGCGTGGAGATGCGTGACGATCCTCGACTACAGCAGGTTCCAATGGCGATCGGGGGGGATCCCGGCCGCCGAGGAGTGATTGCGACCTGTAACTACCTGGCTCGTAAGTATGGGGTATGTTCGGCGATGGCCTCGGCAACGGCCAAAAAACTCTGTCCGGAACTGCTTATTCTGCCGGGCAATATGGAAAAGTATCGTCAAGCGTCGAGCCAGATTAGCGATATCTTTCGGCAATACACAGAACTGGTCGAACCGCTATCACTCGATGAAGCCTTTTTGGATGTCAGTCATAGCCAGTACTGTGGCGGCAGTGCGACGCGAATGGCGGAGCAGATTCGCCAGCAGGTCTACCAG
>JBALWS010000056.1:0-27806 GCA_036960405.1 Halopseudomonas sp.
GCGGCGAAATCTTTGTCTTCCGGCGCGATGGCAACGGGTGGTCTATAGCCGCGCGCGTTGCACTAAGCGATAAGACCCGGATCGTGCGGTTTGGGTTCGACGGCCATCGCCTCGCGCTTGTCTCGGAAGTACGGGATGCGAAGAGACTACTTGGGTGGAGGATTCATGTTCACACAGTACTCTGAGCAAGTTCCAGAGACGCTAAAGGCATTTGGACGCAGCGCTGGTAGTGCGTTTGTTCAGGCAGTGCGATGTAACATGGTGACGCGGCAGAGGTCGGCTTCATCATTCCGGACAAAGCTTATTCTGGTGTTGGCGGCATGGGTGTCACTTGCAGGAGGACTAGCGGTAGCACGACCAGAGGAGCCATCCCGGATCGTTCGGCAGACTGGGCATAGCGCAGCCGTCCAAGTCCTAACAGCGTCTACGGACGGGGCATTCATATTGAGCGGCGACGCGGCGGGAACCATGAAAATCTGGGACACCGAGACCGATACGGCGGTGGCTGAGTACAACTTCGGCGGCAAGGTCAAGATCCGCGCCGCCGCCTTCCATCCCCTCCGACCCGAAATTGTCGCGCTTTCGATCTCGGATATCCGCAATGAATTGCCAAAGGTCATGTTGTTCGATCTGACCAAAGGGCGTGAGATAGTTGCCTGGCAGGGGAGTGTTGCCGACCTTGCGTTCTCGCCAGATGGCCGATATCTCGCGGCGAAAAATTTCGCCGAGGTTTCCCTTTGGGATGTCAACGCGGGAAAGCTCGTTGTCGGTCTCAAGGGAGCGGACGGCCGCGGCATTGGCTTTCGCGATAAGACGACCCTTGTCTATCGCGACGAGCCTGGCATCCGCATCATGAACGTGAGTGACGGGAGCACCCAAGCGGTACTGCCATCCAAGGGTGGGAAGGATTTCGCCATACTGGCCGACGGACACCGCCTCCTTGATCTTCGCCGGGACACCGTGGTGCTGTGGGATCTCGACCGAGGCCTGCCCATAGCCGAACCGCACGCATTTCCTTCCAACGACCTATTAGCCGCCGCCGGGGACGGATCAGCTGCCTTCGCCGTCCGAAACGCCGCCTATCTCGGCGATACCCCACATCCCGTGATGATGCTCTCAGGCGCTAACTTAACCAGTGTGACGGGCGTCTCTGGTCTAACGAGCAATGCCGGCGCGCTCCTCTACCACGATGATGTGCTCTATCTCGGCCAGGGGGACGGTCGTATTCGGCGCTGGAGGTTGGAGGATAATGGGAATTTGTCCTTCTCCCCAGACCTTGGACACTGGTCGCCGCTCGTGACCGCGCTTGCTATCTCGACAGATCAGCGGCTTATAGCACTCGGCAATGGATATGGCGTGGTTGACGTTTTTGACACGATTTCGGGTATCAAGCGGGACTATGATCCGCATGGGGCTCGTCCCGTTGCCCCAGATCCGAACTTCGGAACCACAGGAACTAAGGGCATTTCACAACACTTCATTGTGGGAGGACGCAAACCCGGTCCCCCCGTGGTCGGCCTGCGATTTGAGCGCAACGGGTATGCCCTTTGGGTGACCTATCGGGATGGAACTGTCCGCATCATCGAGCCGATCTCCATGACGCCGATCGTCGAGAACGGCCCCGATGAAAGGGTTCGGGGGCGGCTGGCACTCGATGCAGGAGGACGGATAGTCGCGGCAACCGAGAAGTCGCTCCTCCGCTGGTCCAGTGCTGGCGCTGCGGAAAAAGCCTTTTCCCTGGACGGTGGCAATGCAACTTACATTGATACCGCCATCGACCCAATAAGCGGCATCATTGTGATTCTCTACGGCCACGACCTGCGAGCATTCGCTGCAAATGGTACGCCGTTGCCTCACAGTGGCGGTCCAGCCGCTTATTGTGTTCTGCCGATAGGCGGCAACACCTTCTTAGCACCAACTCGCAAGAACGCACTCTCGCGTTTCAACGCTCTGTCGGGAGAGGTGGTTGAGGAACGGGAAATTTCCCTCGGCTATGTCAGGCAACAGGCCTGTGTAACAAATGGCAGGCATGCCGCTTTCGGTGACTCGAACGGGCGGATTGTACTGCTCGAACTAAATGGCAACGGATCAATCACTCGTACCCGAATTCACGATACCAATAGGGGCGTCATGTCCCTGGCCTGGGTCGACGGAGTCGACCTGCTGGCGGTTGGCGGAGCAAACGGAACAGTTGATTTCATCGATCCCGAGACCGGCGCCCTGCGGTGGCGACTGACCAATCTCGGTCGCGCAGGCTGGATCTTTGACGGTCCGTCGGGGCTTTTCGACGCTCCCCATGAAAACTGGTCTGATATCGTGTTCACGCAGCGCGACGATCGCTTAAAACCGGTGTCGAACGGCCAGACGCTGCTCGCGGCTCTCACGCCTGGGCTGCTCGAACTCGCTCTAAAACGCCCGAAGGAAATAGGCGACACGGCCGTAGTGATGGAGACGCCCCCCAGCCGGGCGCCTGGGATCACCTTTCTAGAACCGGCACCTACAATCGAGATTTCGGGTGGAACCTCGGGTGGTGGGACGATGACGTTCACGGACGGAGGAAGGAGCTTCGAGATCCCCTCTATCGGCATCGGTGAACCCGAAGAAGCGGTCACTGCATACAAAAAGCTACCAAAAGAGGCCCCCGTTTTAGTCCGCTTCCGTGTCACGGATTCCGGATCTGGCATTGGCGCCTGCCGACTGTTGCGCAATCGGCAGGTTGTCCAATTCTTCACTCCTCCGCAGGGCAGCCCGGCTGAAATCGTGCTTGAGGCAAGGGTTCACTTGCGCCCGGGACAGTCCGAGCTCTCGGCCTTCTGCTTCACCCTGGACAGCGTGCCGGGAGTCGCCAAGCGGATGACCGTGGTCACCGAAAATGCGGAGAGCCCTGTGGGCACCGCGTATATCATCGCCATCGGCATAGACGTATATCGTAACCCAGATCTGAAACTAACATATGCTGGTGCAGATGCCGATTTGTTCGGTGGCGCGGTACATGGGGCCTTGAATAACAACGGGCGCTATGCTGCGGTTGTGCCTCTCATCCTCAAGGACGGTCATGCGACGCGCACTATCCTGTCGGGGGTCTTCGACAAGTTGGCCGGGGAGATGACCCCCAATGCAGCTGCGGCGTCGGCTAGCGGTATCGCCAACATCGATCGCCTGCAGCCAGCTACGGCCGACGATGCAGTTCTCGTCTTCTTTGCCGGACATGGCGAGATGCGCGATCACTCGTACCGCGTTCTGATGCACGACTATGATAGTGGCACAGGCAATGCTGCAGTGCTGACTGACTCGGATTTCCGCGCCTACTTCGGACGGTTAGACGCCACTGAGCTGGTGCTGGTGCTCGACGCCTGTCACGCAGGCGGAGCGTTAACCTCCGATGGTACGGGTCGGGTCGGACCCTTCAATTCAAAGACTTTCGCCCAAATGGCTTATGACAAAGGTGTCTTCTTTCTGGCCGCCGCCCTTAAGAGTCAACTCGCCCGCGAAGAAACACAGTTCGGCCACGGCCTGCTGACCCACGCGCTCGTGACCGAGGGTCTTCACCACGGCAAGGCGGACCGTGCGCCGGCGGACGGAACCATCACCGTCCGCGAATTCCTAGAGTATCCGCTAACAGGCCTCCCCGCTCTTCATGCGAAACTAGAGCGCCTGAAGAGCACGGGTGGGGAAGCAGCGGATTCCGGAAATGGTGTCAGCCCATTCCGCAACGTAGCGGTTTTAAACGAGGCAAGTGGGATAGTACAGACGCCCAAAGCCTATCTGCCGGCCTTTGGCTTCAACGATTCGTTTATTATTGGCAGAGTAAAGCGATGAGATTTCTAGCGACTGCGCTCGTTTTCTCTATTTGCTTTCCCAACTCCGCTTATAGTGACACATCTCCACGCATCCATGCTCTGCTCGTCGGAATAGCGGCCTACCCTCAAGCTTCCGTTGGTCTACAGCCGCTTGACGGGCCTGTCAATGATGCGAAGGCGTTCGCGGGGGTATTGCGCAGCCGCTATGGCCTCGAGGACGGTGATATTGAGGAGCTCCATGATGCCCAAGCTACACGGAAGACTATTCTCGCGAAGTTCAGATCGCATCTTGTATTAAGGGCGAGGAAAGGGGATACCGCGATTTTCTACTTCGCTGGGCATGGCTCACAAGTCAAGGACAACGACGGCGACGAGGGCGATCTCCTCGACGAGACGATCGTCCCCTATGATGGCCGCATGCCAGGGGAGAAGGCACGCGATATAGTCGACGACGAACTGCGTGAGCATTTCGAGATGTTGACGGAAAATGGCGTGCATGTCGTCGTGATCCTAGATGCGTGTCATGCCGGATCGGGGCAGCGGGCGCGCGCGACAGCCCGTCGGGCCGATCCGCTTGGCAAACCAGCAGCTGAACGGACGAGTAGCGAGCCGCAGGACCTGCTACTGAAGCCAGGAAAGGGGCCTATGCCCGTGCTACTCGCAGCAGCCCAGTCCCATCAGTTGGCTTACGAATCCGAGTTTCAAGGCGTTGTGTATGGGCGATTTACCCGAGCACTAGTTGACTCCTTGCAGCGGAGCGGGCCGCGGGAGACCTACCTTGATCTATTCGCTGAGACTGCTGCCCGACTACGGGCCGACGGAACTGGGCAGCGGCCGGCTGCAGAAGGTAATCTCACGACGCTTGTTTTCAACGGGTTGCAATCCTCCAACCGCCCCGTATTTACAGGCGAGCGCATCGAGAGTAGTCGCTTTCGCTTGTCCGCTGGTGCCGTCGTCGGCATGGTAGCTGGCTCTGTGTTACATGGTTTCGAGAGTGCAGCGGCCGCGGCCGGCCTGGTTCCAGGCAAAGGGCAACGCGCCACACTTGTCGAAGTGACGGCAGGCCAGTCGGTGGCGGTAGTTGAGAAGCCTGAGATGTTGCCGAACTTGGCCTATTTTATGGAGACTCACCGCGCGTATGGTGAAACCGTGGTGACCGTCGATCTCTCGGGGCTGCGCGATTCGGATCTGGTGACCCGTGCCCGTTCTGCCATTGCGGCCGTTGAGGGTGTTGAGGAGTCGTCGAAAGGCAACGCTGCACGAATGCGCCTTGTAGCTGATGAGCATGGGTTCAGTGTTCTTCGTGACGACGGTAGCGCAATTTTCCAAAATATTGATCCTAGCAAGGCGTGCACAAATTCGTTTGTTGAACTCTTTGAGCGTGTTCTGCGCCGCGATGCATTCTTAAGTATCACCAACACTGCTGAAGGGATAAAGGTGGGCGTTTCGCTTATGGTAATCGGTAGTGACAAAAAAACTTACAGCCCAACAATTATCGATGGACTGTCGAGCCTAGCTATCGGTCAACAGTTCCGTTTTTGCATCAAGAACAGTAGTCGCCCTGACAGGGTTTTTGTCCATGGTTTTGCAGTAAAGGATGCATTCTGGATCTATCAGTTATTTCCGACGAGGGGGGCCAACGCCGAACCTGTGGAACGTTACGCCGCCTTCTCCCCGCCGCAGCTGATTGTGGCCGAGGAGGCGGGCACGACTATTTTGCGCTTCATAGTGACAGACGAAACGATTCCATCAGAACTTCTTGAGCACAGGGATCATGGCGCAAAGGTTTGCGTCGACTCTTACTTTGAGCAGAAGGACGATTTAGGCCGGACGCGTTCGCCACCGCTCTGTCTCGGCTCTAACCTCTCTGCCCTTGAGTCCCTGATCTGTCGTGTCCGGGACGGTCGCCGCTCTGGCCCTGTTACGGTCGAGGAATGGGAGACCATTAGTCTGCTCATCGCAGTTACCGGGGGGCCTCCTTCACATAGCGGTGTCGAGGTTGAATGTATTTGATACGGAGACAGAAATGGCGTCGTTGAGTTCTCTAAGATTTACTGGAGTATGGGTGATCATCGCAATCGGTATCGCGTTCCCGTTGTCCGGGCATGCCAGTGAGCTGTTATCGGTAGACGATTTTGAGTCCCGGACTTTGAGTTCAGCACTCGACGCGCTGCTCGAAAGCGAAGAGAAAGTCGACGGTGGCGCCATCGAGACGGGAAAGACTGCGGCGTCTAAATCACATGAGAACGTAGGTGCGCGCGCGGCGGCTAATGCGCGTATTGTTAACGGACTGCGAACGGTGTCGTTCCCCGCGGTCGGCTCGATCCTGAAGGGCCGCGACGCTGGTCAGGTACGCCAATGGTGCACAGGCACACTGATTGGTAGTCGGCATGTGGTCACAGCAGCGCATTGCATCCTAATAGACTCAGATGACCCAAGTACAACCCAAGAATACCCAGATCCGGCTCCATATCAGTTGTTCTTTCAGAATGCGGGCCTCTTCAAAGTAGAGAAGATCTATTGGCAAAAAAATAACTATCAGTTCCCCAATGCCGACATAGCTGTGCTGAGGCTCAAGAATCCAGTTCGAAGTATCCGCCCAGCAGCATTAAGCCTTAACGAGGAACCTCGCACCGGCACCCGCGCCAGCATACTTGGCTTCGGTCGTACCGGTGGGGGCAACTACGACTATGGCATCAAGCGCATAGGCAGCGTGCGACTTAGTCCCTGTACCGGCACGGGATATAACGACGTTGACTTGCTCTGTTGGGAGTACGTGGCATCCGTTGCCGAGCCAGGGCAGAACTCGAACACCTGCAATGCTGACTCCGGCGGTCCAATGATGTGGGCTATATCGCCGATGCGGATGGTGTTGGCTGGCGTTACGTCTGGTGGAACGCGCAGGGACTGTCTTTCTGCTGATCGTAGCTACGATGTCTCTGTTTTCGCCCATGCTCACTGGATAAAGTCCGTCGTAGGCGCTGATTTGGGAAAGGCAGCGGATGTACCTCCGATAGTCGGTGAGGACGGCACGACGGTTCTGGCCGATGACGGTCGGCTCACCGACGAGGATACCAAATCATCATGGACCTTTCGGGTGGCCGAGGAGGCGCGCGAGGTTTTGGTTGCATTCAACGCTGAGGACGATGGTCAGTATAGCAACGACTTCGATCTAGAGGTCAGCTTTGTGGAGGATGGCGGATTGCGACAGTCGCTGTGCAAAGTTACCAACCAGAGCCAGTTTGGCGCATGCGAGTTTAGCGACCCTCAACAAGGGGTATGGGAAGCCACACTGTCGCGCAAGTTGGGGCAGGGCTTCTACCAGATCGTCGTGACCCAGTTTCATTGGCAGGGACCTACGTCACCCAAGACGGCGGTCCCGCTTCACAACTCTAATAGCGGAGCGAATCAATATTAGAACTTTGGCGATCTCGGCCGCCTAAGACAAGAATGTTTAAATGAGAACTGGTTCTATCATCTGACGACGTGTGACACAAAATCGGGGAGCAGGTCAATCGTCAAAGGATGAATTTTATATTCCAGGACGTCTTCTTTTAGAAATTGAAGCTGTGTTTTGGTCCGAATATTAGCCAGTTCTTTAGTTCTGCAATGTCGATATAGCAGTAAAACCAGAATGGCCACACCTCAGCAGCCTGAGTGCTGGAAGATGGATGTATTTCAGATCTTGTAAGAGTCGTAGTATGAATTGCGTTCATTTGGCCGATGGCCACTAATCGGATTTAGTTACCCGAACTTGCCCCTATGCGAAGGCGGCCCCGTCGTCAGAAATTGCGCCCATTCCAGTCATTCCAAGAGGGCGAGATCTGCCTGATGCATCCTAATCCTCATCCCGATAACGGACGTTATGAGTAGCTTGGGTGATCTGTAGCAGGCCCTTCCTTGATCTTTATCGTCATTCTTTAGCAACAGGAAATACGACCTTAATTGCCACTCGCTATATGCCTTCACATACAATGGCACTCTAGTAATTTTTCTTTAAACCGGTCGAATAAATAGGACACGACTTAATGGTTGTAAAAATCGTACCACATAGGTAGTTGCTACCACTTCTGATTTCCTTATAGCAGACACCCGTATATGTAACCTCAATCTCAGTTTTCTACAATGGTAGGCCAAATGAGTCTTCATTAAGGAATCACATGGGCTTCCATTTCGGCACCAATCTTCTTGCGCATCTCCATCAGCTTGATGGCTGACTGGTGAAGGCGTTTGTCCTCGTCCGTTTCGGGAATCCATTTGGGAACCGGTGACGGGCGACCTGCGTCATCGACGGCGACCATGATGACGATACAATGTGTTGTCAGATGGCGCTCAGGATTTTTGGGATCACCCGCGCGGACGTCGATACCAATATGCATCGAGGACCGACCGGTATAAATTATCTTAGCTCCGACTTCGACGATATTACCGACCTGAACCGGTTGCACGAAGCGGATACCACCGGCGTAGGCGGTGATGCAGTATTTACCGCACCAACCTGCGGCACATGCGTATGCTGCCAGATCAATCCATTTCATCACCGCACCACCGTGAACCTTACCGCCAAAGTTTTGGTCGGCGGGCTCGGCTAGGAATCTCAAGGTCAATTGTCGTTCTTGTCCAGCCATGGATCTCCGGTTTATTAGTCATTGATCGTTGTGAGTCAGTAGCGTCCAGAAAGGCACTAATTTAGGTAAACCTTCAAACTACGAGGAGAGCCTGAACACTATAGCTTCTATCGTGTTCAGGCTTATTTTGAAGGTCTGTTTATTGAGGTACAGCCGCGTAGGCGACCACTTCGCACAACATCTCTTCTCGCGCAAGCCCCGCTACGATCATCGCAGCACGGTTGGGGTAGGGGGCTTCGAAGTACTCGGCGTAGACTTTATTGAATACCGGCAACTGATCGCGTTCGGTGACATAGATCAGAACTTGAGTCACGTCGGCCATGGTTAATTCAGCCGCTTCAATCGTATGCTTAAAATTATCCATCGTCTGGCGCGCCTGGGCTTCGATTCCGCCGTCAACCACCTTGCCTTCGGTGTCGATCGGAATCTGCGCGGTGGATAGCTGACCGTTGGCGATGACGGCCCATTCCAGCGGTGCTTTAGAGGCGAATAGTTCAGTTTTTACAGCTTTTTTCATGTTGATTGCCTATCAATAAATAAGGTGGATGGTTAAATAATATAAGTAGAATCGGTACAAAAAGGAGCTGCATCGACACAGCTCCTTAGTGCTATGAGACCGGTATTAAATACCGGCCCCAAGACGACAGCTGACGAGGTTTACAACCCTTGCTCTTTGGCCATCTTCAGAGCGATCTGCGGTGCGGTCCACAACGATGGCAGCAGCACCAATGACACCGGCACAGCTGTTATGACGATGAAAGATTGCAGTGCCGAGATACCACCCGAACCGATGGAGATAAGCAGTGCGGCGACCACGCCCATCATCACGCCCCAGAACACTCGGATGGCGGGTTTGGGGCTATCTGTTCCGGTCATCACCATCGATACCGCGTAAGTCATGGAGTCACCGGTGGTGGCGACGAAAATGGTGGTCAGGATCAAGAACAACACCGAGATGACAAATCCCATCGGTAGTTGCTCGGTAATCGCTAGCAGTGCCGCAGGTAGGTTGAATCCGGTAAAGGGTTCAGAGATCACACCCGGGTTGGCCAGTTCAAAAGCCAGACCACTGCCGCCAACAATAGTGAACCAGAAGCAGGTGATGATCGGCGCGACGACCGAGATCAGTAATACCATTTGACGGATAGTTCGTCCCCGAGAGATGCGGGCAACAAACATCGCCATTAACGGGCCATAGCCCAGGAACCAACCCCAGAAAAATACCGTCCACCAGTCCAGCCAGGCCGGACTAGCTCGGAAGGTCGCCATCGGGATGAACTGGTCTAGATACAGACCGAATCCATGCAGGTAGCCGTCAACGATGAACGCCGTTGGACCGAAAAGCAGGATAAAAGCCATCAGCGCCACAGCAAGAATGACGTTGGCGCGACTGAGTATTTGAATGCCTTTGGTCACACCACTGACGGCCGACAGCGTGTAGATGCCGATTAGCCCCACCAGGATTGAAACCTGAGTGACATAGGTATTGGGGATGCCGAACAGTTTTTCCAGTCCAAAGCTCACTTGCAGACCGAGAAAGCCAATAGGTCCCACCGTGCCTGCGACAACCGCCAGCACGCAGCAAGAATCGACCAGTGTACCCAGTGGGCCGGTCATCACACGATCACCAAACACAGGGTACAGCAGCGTACGCGGCTTCAACGGCAGGCCTTTCTCATAGTGCAGGTACATGTAGACGATGCCGGTCAGGCTACCGAGGATAGCCCAGGCCAGGAAACCCCAGTGCATAAAGCTCTGTGCCAGTGCATTGTAGGCTGCCTGAGCGGTGCCGGTTTCGCTACCGGGCATGCCCGCAAACAGCGGTGGCGGCGAGGTGAAATGCGCCATCGGCTCGGCTGCGGCCCAGAACACACCGCCACCGGCAAGCAGCGTACACATAATGATGGAGACCCACTTGAAGGTGGAGATCTCGGGGACTTTGATGCCGCCCAGTACGACCGCACCGGTATGGCTAACCGCCAGCAGGATGCCAATAACGAAGGTCAGCAGTAATAGTACCTGCCAATAGGCACCGAACAGTTTGGTTGAGGTGGCAAAGCCGGTATTGACCCAGCCAGACACCATCTCAATGTCATACAGGGCTAACACAGCAAATAGGACTAAGGCTCCGCCACTGATAAGAAATACCGGCAGATCGACACCTTCCAGCCATCCGGTTTTGGGCGTAGTCGTCTCATGTGAGGACATAGCTGCCTCATCTATAGGCATAGTTGCCTGGGTTGAATTAGTCATTATAGTCTCCTGACGGATCTCTTATATTTATAGGGTTATCAGGGTATTACTTGACGACGCGGAGCCTGTTGACTCCACGCTGTCAGTGCTGTTTTCATTAGGAATGGGCTTTGGGCTTGGGTTTATGGTCGGTGCCGTTTCAGTGCACCGTCGAGGAAATTCAGCCAGTTCTGCCCCATAACCTTGGCAACGTCTTCAGGGCTGAATCCGCGTGCCAGCAGGCCGTTGGTAATATTGGGGAAGTCACGGCTGTCACGGAACCAGGACAGCGGCTTCGGCCAGTCCCCATTGGACTTGGAGCCTTCACCGTAATCCATCTCTTTCGACCAGCGACCGTTACGCATCCACTCCAGCACAGCAACCGGTTGTTGCTGGCACAGGTCGGTACCGAGACCGATCTGATCGATACCCATCAGGTCAGCTGTACTGGCCACCATGTCGCAGAAATCATCCAACGTGCAGTCTGGACCGTTTCGAAGATGGAACGGGTAGAGGCTGAAGCCCAACAAGCCACCGGACTCGCCCAGTGCTTTGAGCACTCGGTCCGACTTGTTGCGCTTGGCAACATGAAAGCTGTTCGGGTTGGCGTGCGAGATTACGATCGGACGCTCGGAAATTTCGATCGCATCCAACGTGCTTCGTTCGCCGCTATGGCTCATATCCACCACCATGCCGACCCGGTTCATCTCCTTAATCGCTTGCCGACCAAAACGGGTGACACCACTGTCTTCGGCTTCGTAGCAGCCGCAGGCCAGCAGGCTCTGGTTGTTGTAGGTCAGTTGCATGATCATCAGGTTCAGCTCGCGCATCACCTCGATCATGCCGATGTCGTCTTCAATCGGTGAGCAGTTCTGTGCGCCGAACATGACCCCGACCTTGCCCAACTGCTTAGCGAGGCGGATATCTTCGGCACTCTTAACCGGCATAATCAGATCGGCGTTCTGTTCGAAGTGTCGATTCCATTCGGCGATTCTCAGCAGTGTTTCGCGAATCTGCTCGTGGTACACGATGGTCGCGTGGACCATGGTGACGCCACCTTGATGGAGCTGTTCGAAAATCGCACGGTTCCAGTTGGAATACTGGAGACCGTCGATCACGATCAGATCCTTATGCAACGCTTTATTATTTTGTTGAAACACGGGGCAACCTCCGTTAGGCACGGATGTAAGTGGTTTTTACAACGGTGTAGAACTCTTTGGCGTAGGTTCCCTGCTCGCGTGGTCCGAAGCTGGAATCCTTACGACCGCCGAATGGCACATGGTAATCGGTGCCTGCGGTTGGCAGGTTGACCATCACACAGCCGGTTTTGGCACGACGTTTGAAATCAGTGGCGTACTTCAGCGACCCAGTGCAGATACCGCCAGTCAGGCCGAAATTAGTGTCATTAAGCGTGGCCAGCGCTTCCTCGTAATCCCTGACCTTGATGACACAGGCGATCGGCGCAAAGGCTTCTTCGCGGTTGATGGTCATCGCGTTGGTGGTTTCGGTGAACAGTGCCGGCTGCATGTAGTAGCCATCGGTCTCCTCGGTTAGTACCTCGCCGCCGTAGACCAGTTTGCCGCCTTCATTCTTGGCGCTTTCCAGATACCGCAGGTTTTGCTCCATCTGGCGGGCATCGGCGACAGCACCGATGTGAACGCCTTCTTTCAGCGGGTGGCCGACGACCAGTTTCTTCATCCGCTCAATCACGGCTGCGACAAAACGGTCGTGAATGCCCTCGGTCACAATCAGCCGAGAGGACGCAGTACATTTCTGTCCAGTACCACCGTAAGCACCACCGACGGCACATTCGACTGCGTTATCGAGATCGGCATCATCGAGTACCACCAGAGCGTTTTTACTGCCCATTTCCAGCTGGCATTTGACCAGGTTAACCGCGGTAGCTGCAGCCACCTTACGACCGGTTTCCAGAGATCCAGTGAAGGTCAGTGCATTGATGCCACGCGAGTTGATCAGTACATCACCCACCTGCGCGCCAGGGCCCATCACTAGGTTGAATGTGCCCGCCGGTAGACCTTGGCGGGAGATGATCTCGGTCAGTGCCCAGGCGCTTGCCGGGACCTGGTTCGCCGGTTTGAACACGACGGCGTTACCGAATGCCAACGCCGGTGCTATCTTCCAGGCGCCAGTTGCGGTCGGGAAGTTCCACGGGGTGATGATACCCACCACGCCAACGGGCTCACGGCGTGTTTCAATTTCAACACCCGGGCGGACTGAATCGGCGGTTTCACCCATCTGACGCAGTACCTCGGCGGCGTAATAATGGAAGAACTGACCGGAGCGGTAGGTTTCACCGACGCCCTCGGCCAGAGTTTTGCCTTCTTCGCGGGCCAGTAACTCGCCCAGCTCATCTTTACGTGTGATCAGCTCGTCACCGATGGCCATCAGTACCGAGTAACGTTGCTCCAGACCGCTCTTGGCCCATTCAACCTGACCAACAGCTGCGGCTGCAATTGCGGCTTCGGTCTGTGCTTTATCGGCCTGAGCATAGTGGCCGATCACATCACTGGTATCGGCGGGGCTGATGTTTGCCATGCTGCCGTTGTTGCCTTCTACCCACTCACCTGCGATGTAGTTACTAAATACTGAATCTGACATGTTGACCTCCAAATGTAGTTGGATGAATCATAGACCTCGTGTTTTAATAATAAAAATTGATAAAAAATATCAAACGATAAGATTTACTTATCGGGAGGCATGGCATGCTGCCAGAACTAAAAATTGCCCAACTGCGTCATTTCGTCTGGGTTGCCGAACTGAAAGGTTTCCATGCGGCTGCCGAAAAAGCACACCGCACTCAACCGGCAATTTCACTGTCGATAAAAGATTTAGAAAACAAACTCGGTGAGGGGCTGTTCGAGAAGCGCAACGCCAAAACGGCTAAAACTGAGTTAACCCCGTTCGGGAATCATTTTTTTCCCAAGGCAAAAGAACTGATCGCCCACCATGACCGTATCTCTGAGGACATGATGCTACTGGCAGAGCATAAGACCGGGCATCTGCGCCTTGCATCCGTGCCATCAATTGCCAGTCGGGTGTTGCCTGACCTGTTGCTCCGATTTGTTGCTGACGCACCCGATCTACATGTCAGCTTTTTTGATGACAATTCGAATGCTGTGTTGAAGATGGTAGAAAATCAGCAGGTGGATTTTGGTATCGCTCACCTGTTTCACGAACAGGATCATAGCGATAAAACTTTTATACCGATCTGGGAAGACCAGATCGGAGTGGTCTGTCCCAGCGACCATCCTCTGGCTAATAGTGACGGGCTTCATTGGAAGGATTTACGCCAGCACCGTCTGATCGGTAATGGTACCTCGCGTCTGCTTGAAGACAGTGAGGCCAGACCATTACTGGGCCAGTCACAATTTTATGTGTCTAATATGATCTCGTTAATCGCGATGCTGGAAGCCGGATTCGGTATTACAACGCTGCCCTGGTATGCCTTTCCCAAGGAGAGTACGACCCTGAAATTTATTCCTCTGCAAACCCCCACCGTGATTCGGCGGATCGGTATTGTGCAACTCAGTAATAAATCACTGACACCGCCAGCCAAGGCGCTGGTCGACTTTATTCTCTCCAGAAGTAACAGCTAAGCAGTCTGCGAACATGCCCCTTAAGGACTTAAATAGACGGGAAGGGGCAGAGTATTTGATTTGAATGAACTAACGCGTTTATGTCGCTAAGGCTGTTTCCAGCCATACGCCCTACCTTTATACCCCCTCACCAAGCGACGTGAAAATAGTCGTTCTACATAGAAAAAATAATAAAACTGGTTGCTTTGATAAGTTTCGCTTATCGAACGATATGTCCTTTTGATTTGTGTGATATCGCATTTTTGGTCGATGATGGGGGTCACACAAGAAGATGTGTAATGAAGTTTGTCGGAACCTATGCGTAATAATCAACGCCGGTTTATGACAGAAGGTTAGTTAATATTTCCTTACGGGAATAAGGATTAACCGCCGAAAAATCTTCAGGTGAGGCTCTCTCTGACAATCATGAATACAAACTAAACCAGAAGAGAATTTTAGTAACTTGGTTTCCAACACATTTTTAATGCTGCCGAATCAGACATGCAGCTGGCGGTTGATTAAGCTAAGAGATGTGTAGCATAAGAGGATAAAAATAATGACGACTCCTGCCGCTATCCAGAACGCCTTGAGGGGTGATAATGCTTTGCCGCTCCGTCCACCCAGCCAAGTGATGGACCTGGAGCGTTTGGGTGCTTTACATCAGAGTCGCCTAAGTTTCATGCGCACCTTGGTACGACGGATCATGCGCGAACGCTGGCAAATTGAAGCGGCCCGTTTTGATTTAGATGCCGACGGTTATGGAACGGTCGTCTATGAAGTTCAGGCACCCCACGGTCTATTCAGTTTTGTATTGTTTTCTGACTATCTGTCATCGCAAGAGCGCAACGACCGGGTTATCGCCACCAAGTGGGACCTCACTATGGCGCTGGTTGAGGGTCAGGTAGACGATAACTATCTGGAAAAATTGCGTCAAAATGTGCCTAAGCAGGAAGCGGGGCGCGTTGATTCTCGCGTATTCGTTTTGTCACGCGCCAACCGCAGTGCCAGAAACTTTGACTATGTTGTGGAACAACTGGCCGCAGGCGAGCAACCCGACGTCGATAGAATTACTAAAGTGGGTTACCTCTACCGCACCACTGCCGTTTACGGTAGCGGCAAACTCGGCATGGCCGACTGGGAAAAGGTGCGCGCTAAGCACAAAGATTTTGCCCGCCCGTTTGCCGGCGAAATGTTTGTTTGCCTGATGCTACGTAACTTCAGCCTGCTGCAGGCTGAGCATATTGCCCGTCACAAAACCCCGCAGACCTTCCAACCGATGCAACCGGAGATCAAGCGCTATTTCGGTATCGGTAACTCCACCGGTCTGGGTATGGCCCCGTTTCTGGTCAACCATCCGCTGCTGATCAACCAGTGGATCGAAATGCGTGAACTGGCGCTGGCCCGCATTCGTGTGCTGGGTAACGTCAATACCAAAGCACATCAGGAGCTGAACACACTGATTGAACGTTGTGCACAGCATACCCGCGATACCGTCACCGAAGACGAGTGGCAAACCCAGAACAATGCTCAGGTATTAAAAGACCTGGCCGCGTTGCAGCTCCATACTGCTGATGGCTTCGAAAGCTGGGATACTTTACTGAAATGGAGTGAGGCAAACTGCTCTCTGCAAGGGCAGGAGATGCTGGTGTCGGTGATGCTTGAAATCTACCCCGATCTGGTTGATGAACTCGAAGATTTTCATAATGCTGAAGAGTTTCTCGACCTCGATCCACTGATGCCGTTACAGCAACTCAAGGATGTGATCGAAACCCGGTATGACTGGGCACTGGCGATCGATTTTAATGCTGAAGGGGCACGTGAAACTTGCTGGTACCGTTCCGAAGAGAAGATGGAACCGCGCCTGGGCAGCGTCGCTGATGAAGAAGCCAAGCAGAAACAGATGGCGCTGGGGGTCGGTTACGCGGTACACAAATGCTACGACCAACTTTGCCAATACATTACTCAGCATCCGGAGCATACCACCGCTCGTTTTATGGTGGCGCGCCCGAAAATGCGCGGCATCGTACGCCGGATACAAAGCATGAATCGCTGCGTGTATGGAGATATTCAAGCCAATCTGCTCGATCGCAATATCCTGCCGATGCACTTGTTGCGTTGCAAACTGGCTTTTTTCGGCGTGGGTAAATTCGATCCTCGTTCACGGCTGTGGGTTCGTAACACCATGTTCCAGGGAGCACCGCTGCTGGAAGATATCGGTAAACCGTTCAACGACGACTGGTTTATGCCACTAGCGCCACTTCAAGCGGGAAAGCACTGATGAATATTTCCATGAACGAACTCAAAGCAGCGCTGCGCCGCTGTTTCGAAGCATCCCACTATTTTGTCGGAAACTATGAGGACGCCGCCAATATGGTCCTCTGGCTGCAGAAGCATGGCCTGAATGGTTTGACGGAGCTGGAGCGCGCGCTACCCTATATCACCGAAGACCGCGATAAGCCGCTAAGCAGCGTCGTCTATGAAGACAGTACATCCGCCATTATCGACAGCCACGGTCGCAGTGCACTGAATTGTATTGCTGCATCGGTTGACCTGGCGCACGCCAAAGCATTGGAGAACGGCATCGCCACCGTGACGGTACATAACTGCCACAACCGGATGTTTATCCTCAAGGCACTGACCGACCGAGGTCGATGCGGTATCAGTGTTGCAGCCTACTGGCAGAACGGTAGCCAGGCGGTGACCGAGCATGCTGCTGCGATCAAGGCCGGTGAGCGCTACCCCAGCTACAGCGAAGCGACTACTAATCTTCCTGCCAACACCGACGACAAACAGTCGTTGACGATCATCTGTAGCTCACGGGTCGACCTGACGGCGTCTTTGCAGCAATCCAAGGGTAATCGCAATGCACGCTATATCAGCGCTGATAAAGTCGCCGAAAACAAACAACAAAGCGTCGAGTACGGTATCGAGATTGACAGTAGGCTTTGGGCTGAGATCAACCTTATCGGTACTGGAATACTGGTGGAAAACACCGAACTATCCCGTCAGGGTGCCGGCGGTCGCTAACAGGGGCTCTGGGAAAAGGGCTTGGCGACGTCAGTCCAAGCCCACGACCGATCTGCAAGAAACCCAATGCTCAGTATTCAGGAGCGGTATTCTGGCAGGTCGCTGCTTGCTTTTAGAACGCTGTAAATAGTGGCTGTTATCTCAAAAATCCCAATAAATTTAACTCGTAATTAGGTGAGTAGTTCTTCCTTTAGCGGATCGACAGTAATGGCCCTTTCAGCGTTTGACCTGCTGGCACTACTTATCGTCACGTGCGGTATCATGCTGCAAACATGGGTGGGTATCGGCTTTGGCCTGTTGGCCGCGCCATTGCTTTACCTGATCAACCCCGCCTTTGTCCCCGGTCCGATATTAATCCTCGGATTCAGCCTATCTTTGCTGGTTGTACTCAAACAGCACGCCCATCTGAGCTGGCGGCGTATTATGCCGGCCATTATCGCTCGCCTGCCGGGTTCCTGGTGTGGAGCGGCACTGCTGGTTGCGGTACCGCAATACGGGCTCAGTTTGATGTTCGGGGCTTCATTAATGCTGGCCGTGTTAGTGACTTGGCGTAGCTGTAAGATAACAACGACTCCTTGGAACCTGACTATCGGGGGCTTTTTTTCCGGATTGATCGGCACAGCCACTTCAATCGGAGGACCTCCCATCGCGCTGGTTTATCAGCAGCAAAACCGGATCACCGCTCGAAATGAGATTGCCGCTTTTTTTCTGATCGGTACGCCGATCTCTATTCTGATGCTTGTACTGCAAGATCGTATCGATCAGGCCAGTCTGTTGTTCAGTGTGGAGTTATTACCGGGAGTTCTGTTTGGATTCTGGTTGGCCAATAAGCTGGATGGCCGTATCAATACGACCTCAGCAAAACCCGTCCTACTGATGATATCCACCGCGTCTGCGCTGATGGTGATATACAAGGGGGTGCAAGGCTGGCTTGCCGCATGACCCATTTACCACTACTCAGTCGGCTTTTTTTACTGAAACAGTGCTGTTGTTATTGAAGAACGTGTCCTTTGGGTTGCATCGCCGGTGGTAAATTCTTTTCGCCCAACGCCTCCAACAAATTTATCTCAATTGTGCGTGACATAGCACTGAGCGGCAGGTCATTGGATGACAGTCCAAAAGGCTCCTCAAGCTCCTCACTCAGCGCATCAAGGCCAAAGAACGTGTAGGCAACAATGGCGCAAAACAAGGGGGTAAATAAGCCCAGAGACGTCACAAGCCCGAAGGGTAATAGGAAGCAAAATAAGTAGGCGGTGCGATGAACCAACAGCATATAAGCGAATGGCAGCGGGGTGTTCTGTATTCGCTCGCAGGCAGCAAGAACTCCGGCCATCGAGGTGATGCGTTGATCGATACTCTGCACCAAAATATCCGATAGCAGCTTATTCTTGTGGCAGTTTCCCAGCTCATGCCCCAGCAGATGTAACAGACAATCGGGCAAGTTTTGCGATTGACGCAACAGCTCTAGATCCTTTGGATCGACATATTTTTCAATATCTCTCCAGCCATCTGATTGACGAAGCTGGTGACGTAATGCGTGATTAAACGCTATCGTCAGATGCACCATCCGCTTTTTAGCTTCAGCACTACCTTCTGCTTGATCATCGATAAAGGCGTTCACTTGGCGCGCCAAGCTGCGGCCATCAACGATCAGCTGCCCCCACTGTTTGCGAGCTTCCCACCAGCGTTCATAACAAGCGTTGTTGCGGAACCCCAGAAACAACGATAACGCCACGCCCAATAATGCAAAGGCAGCGGGTGAGAGGTTCGGGAAGAAGGCAGGAACATAACGCTGAGTAACCGCCACTATCGTGCCGAGCAGCGCGATAGTAATAATCTGCGGCAAGATGAGCGGCACAATGGAGCCACGAAGGATGAAAATCAGTTGAAATGCATTGGGTTTTTCACGGACAACCATAACAGACTCTGCAGGGTGGGTTAACGAACGAGTATAGAAGGAATTGAAGCCATTTTTCGAACTCTACACCCTTTAACCCGAGGCTCTTTAGCGTCGCAGTTATTTCAGGTGCCGGCTGATAATACGCTGCAGTTCACCGTCGGCCATGATCGCTTTCAAGCCTCGGTTGAAAGCCAAGATCTTATTTTCAACGTCGACCGCTTGCGGGGAAAACATGACATGTAGTGGACTGCTGTTCAAGGCAGGCTCGAGTGCTTCGATCTGTCCGAGATAAGACGGATTACGGCTTATCAAATACTCGAATACGTAACGATCCATCACCAATAGGTCGATGCGCCCAGCCGCCAGTTTTCTTATATTGAGGGTCTCGCTGGTGGCTGCGTCTTTTTGTAGGAAGTCGGCGTCATCGAACGCCGGGGAGTATGCGTTGTTGAGCACAGTGCCGATATGATAAGGCTTGAGGTCTTCCAGGTCGGCCCAGCTAATCCCCCGGTCTTTTTGTTGGTATAGCCTTACCTCGCTGTGCATATAAGGCGCAGAGAAGCGGAACAGCTGGGCTCTTTCGGATGTGTGATAGGCGGTCGCAAGGGCGTCGTGGGCACCGTGTTTGAGCTCTAAGATTGCCCGAGACCATGGGCGGGTCTTAAATTGCGTGCGGTAGCCACTGCGGGCAAAGGCGTTGGTGATGATCTCAGCAGCCATACCGTATTCGGGAAGATCTTCGCCAAAGTACGGGTGCCAGGGCGTGTTGGCGATGGTCACCTCGGGCGGTGCGGCCAGAGCCCCGCCGTTCAGGCTCATCAGTAACAGAGCAATGAGTAGACGTTTCATCTGCTTGTCTCGTTGCGGACTGGGTTTAGGGGCATCCCCTTTAAGTGATCACCCCGCTTTTGCTATCTCTCCCTTCAGCAGGGTATGAGGGTCAGCTAGTGCATCGGCGAGTAAACTGCGCATTGTTTGTGCGGCTTTAGAGAGCGGTTGATTCTTACGAGTGATGATATAGACCTGGCGTTCGACAACCGGCTGGGATAGCTCACGATAAACCAGCGGAGGTTCGGTAAAGCGGGGCACGGCTTGTTCAGGTAGTGCGGTGATGGCCAACCCCGCTTCGACAATTCCGGCCAGCGCCGCCATGGTCAGCACCTCATACTCGGGTGTATAAACGGATTCAGGCAACCCCTCGGTGGCGTTGATCAGCACGTTAACCCCGGTATCTTGGGACATGCCGACAAAGGGATAGTCCTTGAGTTTGTGCCAAGCGACCGGACCTGAGCCTTTAGCCAAGGGATGATCGGGCAGACAGACGAGACCGATTCGGTCGCGAAACAGCGGTGTGTACTCAAGATCGGGATGTTCTTCCCACTGATTGCTCAGGCCAAAATCGGCCTCGCCACGGCGCACCTGGCGGTGTACGCCACGGGCGTTGTCATCACGCAGATTGACCTTGATGGCGGGGTTGCTCTGTTTGAAACTTTCGATCGCCTTGGGCAGTAGTTTTACTGCGATAGAAGGCAGCACGGCAATAGAAACCACACCACTTCGCCTCAAGGCGGCGGTGTGCACTCCCATAATGGCGCTGTCAAAGTCTTCTATCACACGCTCGGCGACGGGTAGAAAGTCCTCACCGTCGGGTGAAAGGCTAACTTTGCGAGTGGTGCGGGTGAACAGCTCGACACCGATCAGATCTTCGAGTTGATGGATGGTGATCGTCAGGGCGGGCTGGGATATGGACAATTTATCGGCCGCCTGGGTAAAACTGCCCTTGTTCGCCACAGCCACAAAGGCGCGCAGATGACGTAAATTCAAAACCCTACTTATCGCTTCAGCCATTTTATTATTCTCATTTTGGAGGCCCCTCCAGTCATCAAAAAGTCATGACATTGACAGTATAGTCAGGGCGATGGGTATTGATTTTCAATCGATACTGCACAAAGTTTGAGTACGCTATTAGCGAGCGGTTTTCTGGTGAGTTAGGGGTATTCAGACGGTTGAGGAGGCAAGGGGGCGATCTTCTATCACGGCCTTGTGCCGCTGCTTTGGATCGGGGCTGATGGGTTCATAGATTTCGACTCGGTCGCCACATTGCAATTGTTTATCTAGCTTGGCAAACCGGCCGAAGATGCCAGTCTTGTAACGATTGAGGTCGAGCAGAGGGAAGCGTTCGAGTACTCCAGAACAGAGAATTGCGTCTTTGACGGTACTGCCTGGAGTTAGGCTCAGTTTTAGCCACAAGGGCTTTTCGGGGTTGGCATAAATCACACTGATCTGCAGACTCATGATCGGTTTCCTTTGATCTTTTTTGTTATACCCTTAGTTTTATCAGGGCTTGATTAATTAGTCTAATATAAAAAACAGATCTATTGATTGTCATGGATTATAAATGACTTGAGTTATCTAGATAGCTTCTGCTGCAGGTTGTCGTCTTGTCTGGCGTTCCAGCAACCGCTTTGCCGCGATCAGCAGTCCTAGAGCCAGGAAGCCGCCAGGGGGAAGCAGCAACAGCAACAGTCCCCGATCTGCCTCAAACAGGGTGATTTCGATGCTGCTGAAAGCCGGTCCTAGTAGTAGCCCTGCATGGGCGAAGAGGGTGCCGCTGCCAAGCACCTCCCGAACGGCACCCAGCAGTACCAGCGCCAAGGTAAATCCGAGTCCCATCATCAGGCCGTCCAGCAGGGCGGGGCCTACCGGATGGCGTGACGCGAAGGCTTCGGCTCGTCCCAAAATCATACAGTTGGTCACGATCAGAGGGATAAAGAGCCCCAACACTTTGTGCATTTCATGAACCCAGGCGTTCATCAGCAGATCGACCAGGGTGACCAGGGTGGCAATGATCAGTACGAAGATGGGGATACGTACATCCTTACTAATCAGGTTGCGGCACAGCGAGACCAGCAGGTTGGAGCAGACCATCACCACCGTTGATGCCAGCCCCATGCCGAGACCGTTGGTGGCGGTGCTGGTTACGGCCAGCAACGGACACAGGGCGAGCAGTTGTGAGAAAACTACATTGTTAGTCCACAGGCCGTCGCCAATGATCTGTCGATATGAGGGGGTCATTTGAGTCCTCCTGTGGGTGGCAAGTGGGTGCTGGGATTTACTGCAAGTGGTAGTACTGGTGTTTGAGCGTCATCCTGAGACCCTGAATAGCCGGATGACAAATAGCGAAGTGAGTGAGGTGCCGAGTCGGTGGAAATCTCAGCAGGGGATACGATAGGCGCAAGCAAAGACAGGCGTTGCTGCTCGAACAACTGCAATCCCGCTTTAACGCCGAGAATCACCGCCTTCGGCGTGATGGTGGCGCCGGTAAACTGATCGAACTGGCCGCCCTGTTTTTTGACTGTCCATTGGGCGTGTGTGGGGTCACCCAGCGAGCGCCCTGTAAAGCTTTCGACCCAGTCCGATTTGGCCCGTTCGATCTTGTCCCCTAAGCCGGGTGTTTCTTTGTGGCTAAGCACGCGAACCCCTAGCAACTTGCCGTTGGGATCGATGCCCAGCAGTAGTTGAATCGGCCCTCCGTACCCTCCATAGGCCATCTGGCGAAAGGCCAGACCGCTGATCTTTCCCTGTTGCGTTGCCCGGTACACGCGTAGAGGCTCACCCGCGGCCGGTGAGTTTTCAGTCTTGAAATGGTTAGTCTTGATAGTGATAGTCAGCGGGCTTGCCAGCAGGTCGTTATCATAGCTGCCGTCAGGGATGACCTGCCCCAAGGAGGCTTGTAGATCCTCTGCCAGCCGCTCGGCAATGGCGGTTTTAGTGACCAAATGCATCCCTGTCAGTAGCGAGGTGGCCACCAGTGCCGCGGCTCCCAACAGCAAGCCTGGATAGCTCAAGCGAGACTGTAGGGGCTGAGTCCTGGTAGGTGGGTTCACGGGTGCTCTCCTGACTGTTTTGCCTGGGGCGCCTGGGCTGTCCGGGCTGGAGCCGTCGTTGCTGGTTGGGAATTAGATCCAGGGGAGGGTTCAAGGTTTTTCTGATTGAGTCCGCTCACGTTGCCTTCGTTTACATTCCCCCTGCTTACATTAAATCCGATTAACAATCGTTTTAAGCGCAGGCTCAAAGGCGCAGGGATCGGCTTGCCGCTGAGGGTGCGGCCGTAGCGTCGGGGTCTAATATAGTGATCTATCAACGGAGTTAGGGCATTCATCAGCAGCACCGCAAAAGCCACCCCTTCGGGATAGCCACCCCAAGTACGGATCACGTAGATCAGCAACGCACAGCCTGCGCCAAAGATGAGCTGGCCACGGGTTGTGCAGGGGCTGGTCACAGGATCGGTAATGATAAAAAAGGCCGCCAGCATCACCCCTCCCGCCGTCAAGTGGGTAAGTGGGTGGCTGTAGCTTTCGGGATCTAACAGATAAAAACTCGTCGAGACGAGCGTGAGCGTAGCCAGCATGCTGACCGGCAACTGCCAGTTGATAATGCGTTGATAGAGCAGATAGAGACCGCCGCTGGCAACCAGTAGCGTCGATGATTCTCCCAAACTGCCGGGGGCTCTACCCAGCAGCATTGCGTCCGCCCAACCGGTGGAAAATTGTGCAAAAATTAGGGGGCTATTATGCCAAATTTGGCTCAGCCCCAAATCTTGGCCTAACTCGGTTTTGACTGTGCCCAATAGCGTGGCACTGGTATAGCTGTCGACCATGCCGCTGTGACGAGCGCTTTCGAGAAAGGTAATCTGTAGCGCATCCAAAAAACCAGGGGCTTGGGTTGAGAACAACGGTGTCGGGGCGATCCAACTGGTCATCTCTAGCGGGAATGACAGCAGTAGAGCGACTCGCGCAAGCATGGCAGGATTAAAAGGGTTCTGGCCGATGCCACCAAAGACCTGCTTACCCAGTAGCACCGCGAAACCCGAGCCGAAAACGGCGATCCACCAGGGAGCCCAGGGCGGTAAACTCAGCGCCAGCAGCAGCGCTGTCAGCAGGCCTGATCCATCCATCAGATAGGTTTTAATCGGTTTTCCCATCCAGTGCAGGCACAGCGCTTCAAACATAATCGCGCTCACCAGGCACAGTGCGATCAGGTTCAGGGCGGGCCAGCCGTACTGATAAATGGCAAATCCAGTGACTGGAACTAAAGCCGCTATGACGGTGCCCATCAGCGACGGAACCTTACCTGGATTGCGAACATGAGGCGCTGCTTGAGGGATGCTGATCTTCATGATTGTCCCTCCGGTTCTTTTGTCTGAGATGTGGAGGTCTGGGGAGCGGAGGACTGTTTTGCGCGAGCCGCTTTTTGAGCTGCACGCTGGGCATTGCGAGCAACTGCCTGGGCGTCTAGTCGTGCCTGTCGGGCCTGCGCCAGTTCTTTGGTCTGTTGTGCCTTGGCTGCTGCGGTTTGACGGGCATCCAGCGCGCCCTTGGCGTAGTTGAAATAGTGCACCAGGGGGATTTTAGCGGGGCAAACATAGGAGCAGCAGCTACAGCCGATGCAATCCTGAACGCCATGATCGCGGGCGCCTTCGATATCGTCAACTCGCAGCCTGGAGGCCATCTCCACCGGCATCAGCCCGACCGGGCACGCTTCAACACAGCGACCGCAACGGATACAGGGGCGCTCGGGACCGTCGTCGATCTCCTTGCTGGACAGCGCTAGCAGACCACTGGAACCCTTGACCATGGGCACTCGGTCGTGAGGGATAATCTGTCCCATCATGGGGCCTCCCATCACCAGGCGTGCGCTCTTCTTCTTCAGGCCACCACAAAATTCGATCAGTTCCGAGGCCAGCGTACCGATGGGGATTTCCAGATTTTGCGGTTGCCGTATCGCCCCTCCGGCGACCGTGACAATACGCGTGACCAATGGCGTGCCGTATCGCAGTGCGCGCTGGACCGCATACACAGTACCGACATTGTGAACGCAGACGCCGATACTGGCGGTGCGGGCGCCCTTGGGGACTTCCAAGCCGGTGATTAACCGAATCAACTGTTTATCCCAACCCATGGGGTAGCGAGAGGGAACTTGGATTACTTCGACGTCGGTGGTCGATGTGGCTGCTGCACGCATGGCAGCCAAGGCTTCGATCTTGTTGTCCTCGATAGCAATGACTGCTCGTTTCGCCTTGAGGGCGATGGCCGTTAGGCGCACACCTTCGATCACCGCCGCAGGGCGCTCGCGCATCAACCTGTCATCGCAGGTCAGGTAGGGTTCGCATTCGCTACCGTTAACGATCAGGGTATGGATCGGATGCTGCAACCCCTGGCTGAGCTTGATCGCAGAGGGAAAGGTGGCGCCGCCCATACCGACGACACCGGCCTGGCCCACCCGTTCGGCTATCTGTTGGGGTGTCAGTTCAAAGGGGTTATCTGAGCCCTGTATGTTATCGCACCAGCGGTCCTCGCCATCGGTTTCCAGCGTAATGGTGCAGACCGGCAGGCCAGAGGGGTGAGGGGCGGAGAAATCACCGATAGCGACGATGGTACCCGAGCTGGGCGCATGTACCGGCGCGGAGATCAGTCCCTGGCTCCGGGCCAGCAATTGGCCTTTGAGTACCTTTTGGCCCACTGTGACTTCCGCTTCGGCCGGCTCACCGACATGCTGCTGTAGTGGAATATAGAGCCGTTTGGGCATCGGTAGCCGGGTGATGCAGTGTTCAGCGGTACGCTGTTTAGAGGCTTCTGGATGAACGCCACCGCTAAGGCCAAATAATCTCATGTGTGACTATCCTCCAGCACCTGTTTTGCGAACGCCTTAGTTGCCTGGTCGGTGGCCTGTTCTGGTTTGGGCCATTGCCAGTTACTCAGCGTCAGCGGCACCTCTTGCATCACAATACCGTCGGTTGGGCAGACGCTGACGCAGGCACCGCAACCGGTACAGGCGTCTTCCAGGACTACGTGAATCTGTTTTGCCGCACCGACGAGCGCATCGGTGGGGCATTCCCGGATGCACTTGGTGCAACCGGTGCAGAGGTCTCGGTTGACCCAGGCCAGGGCAGGGCCTCGGGAAGATTCTCCTACGTCTGCGTGACCTCGACCGAGGGCCTCGGCCAGCTGTTTAACCAGTGTGGGTCCACCGGGAGGGCAGAGTGTCAGCGGGGCGTCCTCTTCGACCAGCGCGGTGGCGGCTTGGCGGCAGCCGGCATAGCCGCATTGACCGCACTGGGTACCGGGCAACAGGTTGGCGATATGCTCGACGACGGGGTCTTCCTTAACGGGCAGATAGCGCGATACCGCACCCAAACCCAAACCCAGCAGGGCACCGACAACGGTGAGAATAACAATGGCTGCGATCATAGTCGGGTTCTTTATAAATAATTGTTTTTATTGATATGACGAATAAACAGGAGAGGGTTATCCTGCAGGAAGACCGGTAAATCCCATAAACGCCAGCGACAGTAATCCTGCGGTGATAAACGCTAGCGGCGGGCCTGCGAACAACAACGGCACTTGGGCGATCGCTATTCGTTCCCGCAGCCCGGCAAAAATCACCAGTACCAGAACAAATCCAATCGATGCGCCGAAGCCATATAAAACACTGTAAAAAAAACTATGAGCTTGCTGGATATTCAGCAGAGCAACTCCAAGGACGGCGCAGTTGGTGGTTATCAGCGGCAAGAAAATGCCTAGGTTCTGGTAGAGAGTAGGGCTGAGGCTTCGTATCATCATTTCGGTGAACTGCACCACACCGGCGATTACCAAAATAAAGCTGAGTATGCGCAAGAACCCCACATCCAATGGGATAAGCACGTAGTGTTCAAGTATCCAGCTGGCGACGCTAGCCAGGGTTAATACAAAGGTGGTGGCAAAACCCATACCCAGAGCCGTGTCGATTTTACTGGACGCTCCCATAAAGGGGCAGAGTCCCAAAAATTGCACCAGCACGACGTTGTTGACCAGAGCGGTACCAAAGATCAGTATCAAAATTTCTTGCACGTGCCACCCCCTGACTACTCTCTTTTTTAAACACTCCGGGCAGAGTTACTCATCACAAAAGTCACCGTTGTAATCATGATGAGAGCCAGTTATTTCCACAACTTTAAAAAATAAAACCATTAATAACCTTGGGATATAAATAGAATGACAGGGTCCAGCACATCATGGTTTGTTGTTTAGCTTTTTGTTGGTGATTTAAAAAACTGGGCAAATAAAGGAGTGATTTGCGCGGGTTGCTTAATATCTGATTATGGATAAAGAGGCGTTAATAGTTACAAGTTAACAATCGATTTTTTATTTTAATTGGCGCTTAGGTTAGGGATTTATATATGTTGAATGGCATTGGATATACGCGGTTTAACAGACGTTACTTTTTAAAATCCACCCTAGGAGAATAACAATGGCAGGAATAATCGAAGCACGGCTGGCCGAGTTGGGAATTGAGTTGCCGGAGGCACCAGCACCGGTGGCTAACTATATGCCCTATGTGAAGACCGGCAACCTGGTGGTGCTATCCGGTCAAGTGACAATCTGGAACGGCGAGAAGAAGTATATCGGTAAGGTCGGCGAAGACCTGACCGTAGAGCAGGGTACTGAGGCGGCGCGTATGTGTGCGCTGAACCTGATTGCTCAGGTACGCCGGGCCTGCGATGGCGACCTCGACCGGGTCAGACAGGTGGTCCGCTTAGGCGCTTTTGTCAATGCGGTAGCGGATTTTACCGATCATCCACAAG
>JBALWS010000057.1:0-26712 GCA_036960405.1 Halopseudomonas sp.
TCGCCTCGACACACATGCGGGTGATTTCGTAGGTGGCTTCGGGGCTCTGAGCGATCAGCGTCCCCGGGTACTTTCCAGCCCACTCGGTGGGGTAGGGGCTGTGCAGGTTGATCTCGATCATCGGCACGCCGCACTCTTCGGTCATCTGGCACAGTTTGGGCCACATATCCAGGGTGCCGGCGGAAACGTTGCCGATCACATGGGCACCATGCTGTTCGGCATACGCCTGAGTTTCTGTCAGGTAGGCGATCCACTCTTCATAGTGCTCGCTGATATATCCTGAACGGCTATAGAAGGTGAAATTACGCGGCACCTTGCCGCGAATGGTCTTGCCTTTGTCATTCAGAATGGCGTATTTGGAATGCTTGGTCAGGGTCGACATCGACTTCATTTCGCTGACCGTTTTAACGATTACCCCCGCTGCGCCATTATCGATGCATTTCTTAATGTTATCGACGCTGTTGGAGGGTTCAATCGATGCGACAATAATTGGGTTTTTGAATTTCACTCCGCAAAATTCAACGCTCATGTCAGCCATAGGATATTCCTGTTTTTGGGCATGTCCTTTATAAAGACATTAACTAAACGGATGTTGTTTTTAGATTTAAATGTTAATTGGCATAAGGGTTGTATGGATTATTGATTTTTTATCATTGATATTTCAAATTTAAAAAAACTAAGAATTAATAACTGGTGGTTATTAGTTACCGGAGATCACAGTTGGTAGCGACTCCAAGGGCGAAAGAGATCTCGATAGCAGGTATCGGATGTCGTTAATAAGTGGCCTGGCAGGGCTGTTCGGGTGGTCAAAGCGCGAAAGCTCTGAGTATTCTATACGGATTGTTTTACAGCTTTAATGGCGCAAACACTTGGTAAATATAGGGGTATATGTATTACTTATTAATCGATATGGAGATTTTATTGGTAACTATTAATCCAGTCCATGATTATATATCTCAGACATAAGGGTTGGTGATTTCAAAGCTGATTGGCTTGGAATAATAATTATAATATTGGAGTTCATTATGACTGAAATGGTCGATGGGAATATAAATAGTGGAGAAGCCAGCACTAGTGCTGGTTTTTTTGCAGATGTAGACTGGCCCGTTTTCGCTATTAGTGGTGGATTTATCGCCCTGTTTTGTATTATGGCGCTGATTGATATTGATGCACTTTCCGGTATGGTAAATAGCTCTTTTGCCTGGTCCACTAAGCTTTTCGGGGCGTATTGGCAATTTTTATTGTTGGCGACCTTTTTCATTGGTCTGTTTTTGGCCTTTACCCGCACTGGCGCGGTTAAGCTGGGCAATATGGCGACACCGGAGATCCAGACTTTTAAGTGGATCGCCATCATTATGTGTACGCTGCTGGCTGGCGGGGGTGTTTTCTGGGCCGCAGCAGAACCGATGGCGCACTTTACCTCTCCACCTCCGTTGTTTGGTGTTGAAGCCAATACTGCAGAGGCTGCGTATCCTGCGTTGGCGCAAAGCTATATGCACTGGGGGTTTCTAGCCTGGGCCATCCAGTGCAGCCTGACCTCTATCGTACTGATGTATCTGCACTATAACAAAGGCTTGCCGCTAAAACCTCGCACCTTGCTGTACCCGATCTTCGGAGAGAAAATTTATAAAAGCTGGCTGGGCTCTTTCGCCGATGCCGCCTGTGTCATTGCGGTGGTGGCCGGGACAGTCGGTCCGATCGGTTTTCTCGGGCTGCAGGTCAGTTATGGTCTGAACGAGCTATTCGGCCTGGTCAACGATTACGGCTTGCAGTTGTCCATTATTCTGGGGCTGATTGTGCTCTATACCGTATCGGCTATCAGTGGCGTGACCCGAGGCATTCAATTGCTCAGTACCGTCAATGTCTGCCTGGCATTGGGCTTGATGGCCTTTATTCTAGTGATGGGGCCGACCGCCTTTATCTCCGATGCCTTTATGCACTCGTTTGGGCTGTACCTGGATCAATTCATTCCGATGGCGACCTTCCGTGCCAGCCCCGCTTGGCTGGATTGGTGGACCGTGTTCTTTTGGGGCTGGTTCCTGGGTTACGGGCCGTTGATGGCGATGTTTATCTGCCGGATCTCTAGGGGCCGCAGCATCCGTGAGATCATCACCGTAGTATCTATCCTGGCACCGGTGGCTACCGCCTTCTGGTTCACGATCATCGGTGGTAGCGGTATCTTCTTTGAACTGGCGAACCCCGGGGTGATATCTGGACCTTTCACCGGCTTTAACCTGCCGGCGGCGATGTTTGCCATTACCCAAGAGTTGCCGATGGGCTTTATGGTCTCGGTGTTGTTCCTGATCCTGACAATCATTTTTGTGGCGACCACTGGCGACTCGATGACCTATACCGTCTCTATGGTTATGACTGGTACCGATCATCCACCAGCGGCGTTGCGTGTATTCTGGGGTGTGGCGATGGGGCTGGTGGCGGCGATTCTGATCTCTCTGGGATCGGGAGGTGTCTCCGCGCTGCAGTCCTTTATCGTGGTGACCGCAGTTCCGGTATCGCTGATATTGCTACCTTCGCTTTGGTGCGGGCCGCAGATCGCGCGCAAGATGGCCCGGGAACAGGGGCTCATGTAACCACAGGGTGACTGGATGAGGGCGCAATAACAGAGCCTAATCCAAGCGATAGCGACTCCCCCTCTGTTATTGATGCTCAAAAAACCCCCGCACTTCAGTGACGGGGGTTTTTATTGGCTGGGGGTATGAGCCGTTGTCGGTCACTGATTGAAAAGGATTAATTGTAATGTCTGAGCCTAATTTTATTGATGCCCTGGGGATTCAGCCGCAGGGATTTGTCGATGGACAGTATCTGATTGAGCTTGAGGTCACCCCGCAGCATTTGAATATCGGGGGGATTGTTCACGGCGGGGTGATCTGTAGTTTGCTCGATACCGCGCTGGCTCGGTCGTTCTTTCTGGCGTTGCCTGAAAAGCATCTGTCGGCGGCGACGTTGGAGATGAAGGTGAACTTTCTTGGCTCAACCAAGCAGGGAAAGCTGAAGGCGTTTGGACGGGTGGTGAACACCACTAAGCGCACGGCCTACGTGGAAGGGTTGGTTGAAAATGAACAGGGTCAATTGTTGGCCAAAGGTTCCGCAACGATGATGATATTCGAGGAAAAACGGGTGCGATAGTCCTACTTTTTGCCTCAGGCGGTTTAACCGCACCGGCCGATCTCATCTATGGATACTGGGGTCGTTTACGGTGTTGTGATGACCTCACGTAACAACCACTCGCGAAAAGCGGCCACCGGCGTGTAATCGGCTTTCTCACTCGGTGTGATCAGGTAGTAGCCGTAATCGCTTTTCAGTGGTTGTTTAAAGACCAGTACCAGCTCGCCTCGATCCAGTTCACTTTGTACCAGAAACTTTGGCAGCAATACCGTGCCCAGGCCTGCGACGGCCGCTTGAGCGGCGGTCAGGAATTGCTCGAAGTACATCCCCTCACTGCCCTGTGCCGATAAACCTTGGGCCTTGAACCAGTCGGACCAGGCATCGGGACGACTGGAAATATGTAGCAGTGGGGTGGAGATCAGGTCGTTGGCCTTTTCCAGTGGGTTGTCATTGAGGAACTGGGGTGAGCATACCGGCACCACTTCTTCACCCATCAGATAGGTGCTATCGGTATTGGGCCAATCGGGTGCGCCGTAGTGAATGGCTGCGTGCAGGTCTTCCAGGCGAAAGTCGAAGGGGGAAAGCTTGGTGGCGAAGTTGAGGGTGATATTAGGGTTTTGTTTGAGGAAAGAGGGCAGCCGGGGCATTAGCCAGCGTGTGCCAAAGGTTGGCAGCACCGCTAGATTCAGGACCCCGCCCTGGGGGCCTGTCATGGCATTTAACGAAGCCGAACGAATAGCCTCCAGTGCAGATTGGATCTCCTTGGCATAGGCTTTGCCGGTTTCGGTCAGGACGATCGTTTGATGTAGTCGCTCGAATAGAACCACGCCGAGTTGCTCTTCCAGTGCGCTGACCTGCTTGCTGATGGCACCTTGTGTTAGGTTGAGTTCGCGGGCGGCCACCGTGAAACTTCCTGCCCTGGACGCGGCATCAAAAGCCGCCAGCATACTGGTGCTGGGTAATAGGCGTCGTTGGTTATTCTCGGACATTTAATCCACCGATTTTTCGCATGCAAAGATTTATTATTATGCATTGTTGAGTGTGATGGAATAAAGATTAATTTAAAAACAATATGGCTTTATTGGTTGGCTTTATTAATTATTAGATCGTCCTGCTTAAATCGTCTGATATAAGTCATTTTTATGTCTTGTTAAAATTTTCTGCTGTGGTGTGGGCTGCAGATCAAACGAGTTTTAGGTTGTTGTCTCTCTCTTCTTTGCTCGTATATCAATATCTTAAGTTGTTTATAGGTAGTAGGTATAAATGGTTTTGTTTTTTTAATTTGAAATATCAATGGCCATAAAACAATACTGACTTTGCATTATTAATAATGCTCATTACCAAAGTTCATGACACCTGTGAATCTTTATCCTTTGTAAGGGTAGGGTGATTGTTAAACACTACAAACATCATCTTTTGATAGAAATTAGATCGATTCAGGTGATGCACCAAAACAAAAAGATAATTTGATAGGCGGTTGGCTATTTTGTTTGAGTCGTCGTTACACGATGAGAGTTCAGACTATTTAACCCGGCCTAAACAGTCCTAGATGAATATAGCGAGATAACAATGAACAATTTAGAAACAGCTGAACTTATCCCCTGTACTGCTAATTATAAGCCCCATTCGGTTCCTTTTACTGTGGCGCCATCCGATGTACAGAAGATGATGGAGCGTTATCAGTACTCCGATGAAATTCGTAACATCATCGAAGATGAGAAGCTGTTGCCGACAGGGCTACTGAGCCGTTTGCAAGCCTCCTATCCGCAACACTCTGGCCTGCTGGAAAGACGTAAGTTCCTGTTTACTGAGCGTGAGAACTATACCGGCTTGAAGGGCTTTGGTGAGGTTAATGCGATCCTGAAGGCTAATGGCGTAGACATTGGCTACACCGCTGATCGTGAGTTGTTTGTTGAAGTGTACCGTTTCCTCGCCACTCGTCACTCGCTCAACAGTATTGATTGGGACAACTTTGAAACCGATGCTGTGTTCCAGCTAGTGATGCCACAGCCCGGAATGATCAACGAAAAAGTAACCCAGGCCTACGCCGATGCAGAGACTGCTGAAGAGCGCACCCGCATCGCTGTCGTCTACCAAGAGGAAACCAATCCTCACGATGGCAACCAGCAGCTCAACAAGCCCTGGTTTGAAAACAGCGAAGGCGAGGTTGAGTTTCTTGATGGTAGCCAGCACAAATATCCACAGTGCCAGCTGGTCTTTGATCGCACCACCCAGAACTGCTTCTCCTTCTGCACTTACTGTTTCCGCCATGCCCAGGTGCGCGGTGACGAAGATATGTTTATCCAGAAAGATATCGCGCAGATCCACGACTACCTGCGGATCCACCCCGAAGTGACGGATTTGCTGATCACCGGTGGCGACGGTGGCTATATGCCGGTCAACCGACTGGAGCAGTATGTCCGGCCGATCATCGAAGATCCTGCGTTGTTGCATGTTAAGAATATACGTCTAGCGACTCGTTCTCTGACCTTCCAACCTGAGATGATCCTGAGCAGCAAGTACGACAAGATGCTGGAGCTGTTCTCCACCCTGCGTGACAACGGTGTTCAGCTGGCATGGATGGCGCATTTCTCCACCCCGCGTGAGTTGCTTAACCCAAGCACCATCGCGGCGATTCGCCGTCTGCAGAACGCTGGCGTCAATATCCGCAGTCAGAGCCCGATGATGAACCACATCAGCCTGTTTACTCACGCTGACGGCAGCGTCAATGTGGAAAAATCGGCCCAAAACTGGATCGATCTGGCCGAGATCCTGGGGATGATGTGCCTCGGTTTCCACTCGATGTACGCCGCGCGTCCCACCGGTGAACACCACTACTTCACCGCTCCGTTGGCCGACTATCAGCGCGTGTTCAATCTTATCTACCGTTCACTGTCGTCGATCAACCGTCCGTCGCGTCATCTGTCGATGACTATCTCTGCCGGCAAGCTGGCGATCATGGGTTACTCCATCGTTAACGGTGAAAAGTGCTTTGCGCTGCAGTTCACCGAAGCGCGCAACATGGCGTGGATGGATCGGGTGTTTATGGCCAAGTGGGACGAGCAGGAGAACAAGATCAACCTGCTGCAACCGCTCGAAGGTGAAAAGCATTTCTTCGAGGACGAACTGAAAGAGATCGAAGAGAGTCTGGCTTCAGCGCTGCAGGCACGGCTGGCGTAACGACGGTATCGGAGGGGGTGGGGCAGCTTTAGGCAGCCAACCTTCTCCACTTGAGACTCTCACCTCAAATTCTCACCTCAAATGCTGAGTGGTAATAAAAATGATAGATAAACGTAGTGATTCGGTCACCGCAGCGGTTGCCGATATCTTCGACGGGGCCACCGTCATGGTTGGTGGCTTTGGTGAAGCGGGCAGTCCGATCGAACTGATCCACGCGCTGATCGACTCGGGCGCAAAAAATCTGACCGTGGTTAACAACAACACCGGCAGCGGTCATGTGGGTTTGGCAGCTTTAATCGAGAATAAGCAGGTTGGAAAGATGATCTGCTCATTCCCGCGTACCGCTAACTCGACGGTGTTCCCCGATCTTTACCGTGCTGGTGAGATTGAACTGGAGTTGGTTCCGCAGGGCACTTTGGCCGAACGTATTCGCGCCGGTGGTGCCGGTGTGCCGGCGTTCTATACCGCTACCTCAGTGGGCACGCCTTTGGCAGAAGGCAAAGAGCTGCGCAGCTTCGAGGGGCGTGATTACGTGATGGAGCAGGGCCTTAAGGCCGACTTTGCGTTGATTAAATGTGAGCGTGCCGACCGCTACGGCAACCTGATTTATAACAAGACCGCCCGAAACTTTGGCCCGATCATGGCGATGGCCGCCAACACCACCATCGTTCAGACGGGAGCTCAAGTAGAGGTGGGTGCCATCGACCCCGAATCGATTGTCACCCCAGGTATCTTTGTCGATCGTATCGTGACCGTGGCTGATCCGGCCCAGGAATCAAAACTTGTTGCGGCGGGGAGGAGCTACCCATGAGCACACAGATAGCAAAAACATTAGGTTGGAACCGTGAGCAGATGGCCCAACGGGCTGCGTTGGATATACCCGACGGTGCTTACGTTAACCTCGGCATCGGTATCCCCGAGAAGGTCGCGCAGTATGTGCCCGAGGGACGTGAAGTGATCTACCACACCGAGAACGGTTTGCTCGGCATGGGCGTTGCGCCAGAACAAGGCCAGGAAGATCCCGAACTGATTAACGCGGGTAAGAAGCCGGTTACAGTGATCCCCGGAGCGGCCTTTTTTCATCATGCCGATAGCTTCGCCATGATCCGTGGCCAGCATATTGATATCTGCGTGCTGGGTGCGATGCAGGTGGCACAAAACGGTGATCTGGCCAATTGGTCGACCGGCGCACCCGATGCGATTCCAGCGGTGGGCGGAGCCATGGACCTGGTGGCGGGGGTTAAAACCATCTATGTCATTACCCAGCACTGCACCAAAACCGGCGAATCCAAGTTGGTCGAATCCTGCAGCTACCCATTAACCGGTCAGGCGGTCGTCAGCCGGATCTACACCGACTTAGCGGTGATCGACGTCAGCGCCGCCGGTTTCGAGGTAATCGAGCTGGCCCCAGGTGTTGATTTTGATTATCTCCAGGCACGCACCGGTGCTCCGCTGAGCGTTGCTCCGCAGCTAGCCAAAGCCGTCAATGCTTAGATTTTTAAACTACCGACCTATTTATGCAGGTGAATATTATGACCAAACAACTTTCGGCAGTTTTATCCAAAAGCGCGGCTCTTTATCAACGAGCTCTCAACGTGATGCCCGGTGGCTGCAGCCGCAACACGGTACTGCGTAAGCCGCACCCTCTGTACGCCGAGCGCGGTGAAGGCTGCTACGTGACTGACATCGAGGGGGTTCGTCGGATTGATTTCGCCAACAACATGGCATCTTTGATTCATGGCCACGCGCATCCAGAAGTGGTGGCCCGCGTCAGCGAGCAGCTGCAAAAAGGTATCGCCTTTACCCTGGCCACCGAAGCCGAAATTGTCTATGCCGAGCATCTGTGCAACCGCAGCGCCGGCTTCGAAAAGATTCGCTTTGTTAACTCGGGTACCGAAGCGGTGATGAGCTGTTTGAAGGCAGCGCGCGCCTTTACCGGTCGCGCCAAAATCGCCAAGGTCGAGGGGGCCTACCATGGCCTGTACGACTACGCCGAAGTGAGCCAGACCTCCAAACCCGCTAATTGGGGTGACGCCAACCAGCCGGCCAGCGTAGCGGTTGCGCACGGCACTCCTGCCTCGGCGCTGAACGATGTGGTGGTGATCCCCTTCAACGACCCCGAACGCGCCATAGCCATCCTAGACCAGCATGCCGACGAACTCGCCTGCGTGCTGATTGATCTGCTGCCACACCGTGTTGGCCTGACTCCCGCTTCGCCTGAGTTCCTCCGGGCACTGCGCCAATGGACCCTGGATAAGGGGGCGCTACTGGTGTGCGATGAGGTGATCACTTTCCGTTCCAACTACGGTGGTGCCCAAGAGTGGTACGACGTCCGTCCCGACTTGACGGCGATGGGCAAGATGATTGGCGGTGGTTTTCCGGTGGGTGCACTGGCCGGTCGCAAAGAGGTGATGGATGTGATGAATCCGTTGGCCGATAAAGTGTTGTTCCCACACTCGGGCACATTCTCTGCCAATCCGATCACCATGATCGCCGGACATGTGTCGATGGAGTTGTTCGATCCGGCTGCGGTTACCCGGCTCAATGGCCTGGCCGATCGTGCTCGTGCCCAGATTAGCGAAGCGATCGCTGTTGCTGGCGTTCCAGCTTGCGTTACTGGTGGTGGCTCGATGTTCCGGATTCATATGAAGCCAGAGGCTCCGCAAAACTACCGCGCCGCTTTTGTCACCGAGGCTGAATCACGTGCCACCGGCCTGCTGCTGGATCACTTGTTCGACAACGGCATCATGATGATCAACACCTGCTCGGCCACCCTCTCCACGGCGATGACCGAGAAGGAGATCGATGTCCTTAGCGAGGTGATGCTGGGCGGATTCCGTAAGATCAAGCAGCAGTTGTCCGACAGTAACGCGGCATAACAGGGTAGAGGTGATGAGTATGAAAGATGTTTTTATCTGCGATGCGATCCGTACCCCCATCGGTCGCTATGGCGGCGGATTAGCTCCAGTGCGGGCCGACGACCTGGGAGCGATCCCGCTGAAGGCGTTGATGGAGCGCAACCCCCAAGTGGACTGGAGTCAGGTCGACGACGTGCTGCTTGGTTGCGCCAATCAGTCGGGCGAGGACAACCGTAACGTGGCACGGATGAGCACGCTGCTATCGGGCCTGCCGCAGGAGGTCGCGGGTGTCACCGTCAACCGATTGTGTGGCTCAGGTTTGAATGCTGTGGGTGACGCCGCTCGCGCCATCAAGAGCGGTGAGGCCGAGCTGATGATCGCCGGCGGTGTCGAGAGCATGTCGCGGGCACCCTTCGTGATGGGCAAGGCCGAATTCGCCTACGGCCGCTCGCAAGAGCTGTTCGATACCACCATGGGGTGGCGTTTTATCAACAAAAAGCTCGATGCCGAGTACGGTACCGAGGTGATGCCGCAAACGGCACAAAATGTCGCCGATGAGTTCGGTATTAGCCGCGAAGATCAAGATCGCTTCGCCCTCTGGAGTCAGATCAAAGCGGCAGCGGCTCAGGAAGATGGTCGCCTAGCTGATGAGATCGTACCGGTGGTGATACCGCAGCGTAAAGGTGATCCGGTTGTCATTGATCGTGATGAACACCTGCGTTCGACGACGGCAGATAAGCTTGGGTCACTGCGTCCTCTGTTCGATCAGGGCAGCATTACCGCCGGTAATGCATCCGGGATCAACGATGGTGCCGCAGCATTGTTACTTGCCTCGCAAGCGGGAGTCGAGCGTCATGGCCTGACACCTCAGGCGCGGGTACTGGGAATGGCGGTGGCGGGTGTGCCCCCACGTATCATGGGCATCGGTCCGGCACCGGCCAGCAAGAAACTGCTCCAACAGCTCGGATTGTCTATCGACGAGATGGATATTATCGAGCTCAACGAAGCTTTTGCCGCCCAGGCGTTGGCCTGTTCTCGGCAACTGGGGCTGGCCGACGATGATCCGCGGATCAACCCACAAGGTGGCGCGATCGCCTTAGGTCATCCGTTGGGTATGAGCGGTGCGCGACTGATCACTACCGCAGTGCGTCAACTGCACCGGACCGGTGGCCGCTACGCACTGTGCAGTATGTGTATCGGTGTTGGTCAGGGCATTGCGATGGTGGTTGAGCGAGTCTAGCTGGCACTAATTTGTCGGCAACCCAGGGTCGCGCCGGGCAACCTGCGCGTTATCCCGCTTGCGTCAGCCGCAGTTGTGCCCGCCCCTTTTGTTTGAATTCAGCGTTTTATACGGAGTAGTTCCTTGAATAATGTCCTCGAAGAAACAGTGCAGAGTCCTATCGATGCAGACATCGTGGGGCATAAAATCGCAGCATCGGGATTGGCCTCAGTGGGGCTTGCGTCGATACGAGAGCTGGTACGGCTGGTCAACGAAATTGAGCAAGCAACGGGTGAAAGCTTTGTTCGTATGGAGATGGGGGTCCCGGGCCTGCCGTCACCAGAAGTGGGGATCAACGCCGAGATTGACGCGTTAAAAGCAGGAGTGGCGGCTAAGTATCCGATGCTGGATGGCCTGCCGACACTTAAACAGGAAATTTCACGGTTTTGTAAGCTATTCATGGATGTGGATGTGAAGCCCGAAGGTTGCCTGGCAACTGTTGGCTCTATGCAAGGGGGAATGGCCACCTTTATGGTGGCAAACCGCAGCCATCAAGGGCGCAATGGAACACTGTTTATCGATCCGGGTTTCCCAGTGCAGAAAAAACAGCTGCAGGCGCTGGGCCAGAGCTACGGCAGTTTTGATGTTTACAATCACCGGGGGGCCAAGCTACGCGATGCATTGGAGGCACAGCTAGAGGAAGGTAATTACAGTTCTATCCTCTACTCAAATCCAAACAATCCCTCATGGATCTGTTTTACCGATCAAGAGTTGCAGATTATCGGCGAGCTAGCCGACAAGTATGATGTGATCGTGATCGAAGATCTGGCCTATTTCGGGATGGATTTTCGTCACAATTACGGTGTTCCGGGTCAGGCTCCTTACCAACCCACCGTGGCAAAATATACTGATAACTATGTGTTCCTGATCTCAAGTTCCAAGGCCTTCAGTTATGCCGGTCAACGGGTTGGATCTTTGGTGATATCCGATCGGTTATTTGAACGTGAGTTTCCCGAACTTGAACCTTGGTACAACTGCAGCCAGTACGGATACGCCTCAATTTTTGGTGCGCTGTATACGCTGTCGTCCGGGGTGAGTCACTCGGCTCAGTATGGTTTGGCGGCAATGTTTAAAGCGGCCAATGATGGGCAGTTCGACTTTGTTAAAGATGTCAGTGTTTATGGTGCAAGAGCCAAACGAATGAAACAGCTTTTTACTGACAACGGATTTAGCATTGTTTATGACCTGGATGACGGGGCTCCGTTGGCGGATGGTTTTTATTTCACCTTTGCATATCCCGGAATGAGTGGTACAGAGTTGCTTGAAAAACTGATCTATTTTGGCGTGAGTGCCATCGCATTGGAAACTACCGGAAGCGAGCGAACCGAAGGCTTACGGGCCTGTGTTTCACAAGTCAGGGATGAGCAGTTTTCCGATCTTGAGTGGCGCTTAAAACTTTTCAATGATCACTGTAAGGGGTGAGCCATGCTGGTCGACTGCAATGTGCAGGGAAGGTACGAGGCTAATCATACGCGAGTGCATTTAAAAGCGATAAGTGGAGTGCTGTAATTGGTGCATCCTGAGTTTAATGCTCTGTCTGAGTTGGAAGCAGGACGAGCGTGGTCGTTTTTCCACCTAGGTAGTTGATTATCAACTACCTAGGTGGAGTTTGGATTCTCTATCCGCCATTTGCTTCAGCGACCATGTAATTTTTTCTATTACCTAGCTGAGAAGTTGTAGCTTCAGGTGGATTAACGGTAGGTTGAAATGTTCCTTTGGAGACTGATATTTGCCAAGGAAAAGCTGTTAACAGGGCCTAAAAAATGTGACCTTGAATGGGTCATGGTTTCATGCCTGAGGCGAAATGGCTCAAAGATTTATTGAAGAAGTTCGTCATAAAGAGATGTCCGTTTTTTGGAAAATAGGTGTTCAAATAAGCGTGTGGGCCGGTTGGTCCAAAATGTCATCTAAGTCGATATTGCTGAAGTATCACGGTGCAGCAGGGATCGTAGCTCGAAGATTTATGGGGGCTGGTACCTATCAGGTCCAGCACCTAGATCACAGGGTAAAACCAGGCCGTTTTTTTAATGCCTAGCCCGACGGCCATGCGAAAAATGATGCGGCCTGGCAATACCAAAGGGACTTGAGCAAGCACCTAACCCCTATTTATTTTCATTTTTTTTCAATTATTTTAACGATACGTTTTCTGAGTCGGGCGAGGTTAGGGCGAGAAAGTACAAAAAACCTTATAAATCAATAAAATCAAAGTCCGGCTCCGGGCACCATCTCTTCAATTGTTTTATTTCATATTTTTCTTAGGCTTTAACGCCGCCTGATCAAACCTTCACGGCAGACTCGTACCAATGCTGCTCTACCGCGTGCTATCGGTTTGGCAACGCTGAGTCGTCTCGCCCTGCGTTATCCGTTGACAGCGAATCTGACACCGCTTAAGACTACTGCAGCAAAAGTGCAATTAGAGCGGTAACTAGCGTTGGCTAACGATGTCAAAATTTTCGAGTGCGGCGCGCAAAACCGAAGGTCAAAATTGCTCGGTGTGCATAGCAAGCAACAGCCGTATTCGATTCGTTAACAGTGCTGCCGTCGCTTAAGAGGCCCGTGCTATGGAATCGTCTGAAGCTAGACTTACTGTTTTCTACGATGGCTCATGCCCCCGCTGCATCAAGGACCGTCGGCGCTACGATGCGATGGTCGGCGAGGCGGGCTCCGATATCTGTTGGTTGGATATCACGGGGCGTGAAGATGAATTACAACGCTTAGGCATCGATCCTCATCGCGCGTTGACCGAACTCCACGTTCAAGACCAGCATAACCGTGTCTACTCGGAGCTAGATGCCTACATTCTGCTGATGAACCGTGTTGCCGCTCTTAAGTTGCTGGCGTGGTTTATCGGCTTGCCCGGGATTCGACCCTTGCTTTCCAAACTGTACCACTGGTCGGTGCAACGACGGCTAAAACGACAAGGACGGTTAGACTAAATCGCTCTGTCGCCCCCGATCTATAGCAAGCCACTGCGCCCATCCTCGGCTTAGCGTCTAATATTAACTGCTATCAGTGATCGAAAACTGCGAACGGGAGATACAGCTATGTATTATCCGGGTATCGCCATCACCTTGGCGCTTTTCTGGCTACTGCTATCCGGCCATTTTGAGCCGCTGTTGTTAAGCTTGGGCGGAATATCAGTCGTGTGGGTGGTTTGGTTAGCCTGGCGCATGGATAGGGTCGATCAAGAGCCGGGGTTTATTCCCGCAGCACCGAAGTTGATCGGTTATGGCTTGTGGTTGCTGTGGAGCGTGGTCAAATCCAATGTCGATGTAGCGCGGCGTATCTGGACCCCTTCGTTGCCGATTCATCCCAACTGGCGTCGACTCGAGACCCGGTTGGCCACGCCGCTACAGAAAACCCTGTTCGCCAACTCTATCACCCTAACTCCAGGCACCCTGACCACCGACGTCAACGCCGATCATCTGATCGTCCATTGCTTGTCTGAAGGTATCTACTGCGAGTTGCACCAGGGCGAGATGGAGAGGCGGATCGAGCGGTTGGGGATCTGACGCCATGTTACTGGCTGCCACCCTGGCGATTTTGCTGACCATGGTGCTGACTTTGATTCGTGCGGTGTTGGGGCCCACCGCTTACGACCGGATGCTGGCGACTAACCTATTCGGCACCAAGATCGTGCTGCTGATTGCGGTAGCCGGTTATGCGTTAGGCTGGTCTAGTTTTGTCGACGTGGCGCTGCTTTACGCGATGATTAACTTCGTTAGCACCATCGCCATCATGCGCTTCTTTGAACATTCCGTTGAACAGCCAAAATCACCGCATATCGCGACGCGGGAGCCAGCAGAATGAGCGATGCGATAGCCCTCATCAGTGGCTTGTGTTTTGCCGTTGGCGGATTTCTGTGCATTACCGGCGGAGTAGGGTTGCTGCGCTTTCCCGACTTCTTTAGTCGTATTCATGCCGCTGGGGTCACCGAGACTTTGGCAGCGCCGCTGCTATTGGGTGGTGTCATGCTGCAGTTGGGGTGGTCGCAAGACAGCTTCAAACTGTTGCTGGTGATGGTCTTTGTCCTGGCGACCAACCCTACGGCTGCCCATGCGATGGCTAAAGCGGCGTTGGACGGTGGGTTGCGGCCTCAGGTGGAGCATGACGATACGATTGATCTGGAGGACCGCTCATCGAAGCCTTGATCGATATCGTGCTATTGGGATTTCTGCTGCTGACTGCAATAGCGGCGGTCTGCTTGCGCGATCTGTTTGCGGTGGTGATGTTGTTCGGTATCTACAGCTTTCTGGCAGCAGGCCTGTTTATGGTGCTCGATGCTGTCGATGTCGCTTTTACCGAGGCCGCTGTCGGCGCAGGTATTACCACGGTACTGATGCTTGCGACGCTACGCCTGACCGGCCGTTTCGAGCGTTCGCCGCGACCTTTAAGGTTATTGCCGCTGCTGGTGGTGGCGATGACCGGAGCCGCGCTGATCTACGGTACGCTCGATGCGCCACTGCTTGGCGATGTTCAGGCTCCTGCGCAGCAGCATGTTGCGCCACGCTATATCGAACGCACCATGGCCGAGGTGGGAACTCCGAACATGGTGACAGCGGTGCTGGCCAGTTACCGGGGTTACGACACGCTGGGCGAGACTGTGGTGATATTTACCGCCGGACTGGCGGTGTTGCTATTGCTGGGTATTACCGAGGTACCGGCGATACGGCCGGGAAGGCGGGTGATCGACGATCAGGTGGTACTTCATGTGATAGTCAAGGCGTTGATCCCCTTCATTCTGCTGTTCGGTGCCTACGTTCAGTTTCATGGCGATTACGGTGCCGGTGGAGGGTTTCAAGCGGGGGTTATCGTGGCGACCGGCTTGGTGCTCTACGATCTGGTGTTTGGCGACGGCGATGCCCAGTTGGTGGTACCACCAGCCTGGTTACCGCGCATAGCCGCGTTTGGGGTGCTGGTGTACGGCGCCGTGGGGCTGTTGAGCCTGCTCCAAGGCAAAGCACTACTCGACTACAGTGCGCTGGCGGAGATACCGCTCAGTGGTCAGCATCTGGGGATTATGCTGGTAGAACTGGGAGTGGGAATTACCGTCTTTGCGGTGGTGCTGGCCATCTTCTACGCCTTCTCCGGTCGTAGGCGTCAATCATGAACTCTCTATCATGAACATGGTCCCAGGGCTGTTCAATTACTGGGTGGCGGTGTTGCTGATGATGGCCGGTTTCTACGTGGTGATCGCCCAGCCCAACCTGGTCAAAAAGGTGGTGGGACTGACGCTGTTCCAGGCCTCGGTGTTTATCTTCTATATCTCTATCGGCAAGGTTAGTGGCGCTCATGCGCCGATCTTTATCGAAGGCGTGACGCTGTACTCTGACCCATTGCCGCATGTGCTGATACTGACCGCCATAGTGGTCGGGTTGGCTACCACCGCGGTGGGACTGGCGTTGGTGGTGCGGATTCAGGAGGCTTACGGCAGCGTCGAGGAGGATGACATCGAAGCCAAGGACCGGGAGCAGAATGATGAGGGCGATGGGGGAGGCCCGTGAGGCTGCTTGAGCATTTGCCCGTTTTAGCCGTTGTGCTGCCGCTGTTGGCCGCACCGCTGTGTGTATTGGTGGGACGCGAGCGAGCTGCTTGGATTATTGCGCTGACGGCAGCCGTGGCGAGTGCGATTGCGGCAGTGCTACTACTTATGCGGGTATCGAGCGTCGGCAGCCTCAGCTACGCCCTCGGCGGTTGGGCACCACCTTGGGGCATTGAATACCGGATTGACCTGTTAGGCGGCTACGTACTGTTGTTGGTGACGGTGATCGCTGTGTTAGTGCTGTGTTTCGCCCCGCGCAGTATCGAGCGGGAAGTAATCGCAGCACGACGAGTAAATTTTTATGCCGCCTTGCTGCTAGTGCAGGCGGGGCTGGCGGGTATTACGGTCACCGGCGATGTGTTCAACCTGTTTGTATTTCTGGAGATCGCGTCCTTGGCGTCCTATGCGTTGGTAGGCATGGGATCCGATCGACGTGCCTTAAGTGCAGCGTTTAACTATCTGGTGATGGGCACCATCGGTGCCACCTTTATTCTGATCGGCATCGGCTTCCTGTATATGATGACCGGTACCCTCAATATGCAGGACTTGGCCGCTAGACTACCCGCCGTCGCCGATACGCGTACGGTGCAGGCCGGGTTCGCTTTTCTGACCGTCGGGATCGGCCTCAAGCTGGCGCTGTTCCCGCTCCATCATTGGTTACCCAACGCTTACGCTTATGCGCCCTCAGTGGTCAGTGTGTTGCTGGCGGCAACGGCGACCAAGGTGGCGGTGTACGCGCTGATCCGTTTCGTCTTCAGCGTGTTTGGCCGCGATTGGGCCTTTTCTACCATGAACTTGGAACTGGTGCTGCTGCCGCTGGCCATCGCAGGGGCGCTTATTACCTCGATCATCGCCGTTTATCAGCGCGACCTGAAGCGTATGCTGGCCTACTCTTCGGTAGCGCAGGTCGGCTACATGCTGATGGGGATCGCGCTGGCATCGGTTACCGGCCTGACCGCCACGGTGCTGCATCTGTTTAATCATGCGTTGATGAAAGCGGCGCTGTTCATGGCGTTGGGAGCGGTGATGTACCGAATCGGTTCGGTGCAGTTACAGGACATGGCCGGACTGGGACAGCGCATGCCGCTGACCATGGCCGCCTTCGTGGTGGGCGGACTCAGCCTGGTCGGGATGCCGCTTACCGTAGGCTTTGTAAGCAAATGGTATCTGGTGCTGGCGGCGCTGGAGCGAGGCTGGTGGTGGCTGGCAGCGGTGGTTCTGGTCAGCTCGTTGATCGCACTGATTTACGTCTGGCGGGTGATCGAGGTGGCCTATTTTCGCCCTCCTCAGGTGACGCCAACGGGGCAAGAGGAGGCACCACTGAGCCTGCTGCTGCCAACCTGGGTGCTGGTCTTCGCCAACCTTTACTTCGGTATCGACACTTCACTGTCGGTGGGGATTGCTAGCGGCGCCGCCCGGGCCTTGCTGGGAGTAGGATCGTGACCGCACCGATGCTGATCCTCGGGGCCATACTGTTGCCGTTGCTGGCGGCGTTGCTGATCGGTCTGAGCCACGCTAAGCCGCTGCTGCGCGATGTTGTCTGTCTGGCCAGTGCGCTGTTGCTGCCACTGCTGGTATTGCCGCTAGTCGATCCAGTACTGGCAGGTGTCCGTCCGAGCCTGATGCTGGGCCAGTTGCTGCCGGGGCTCGACATTCGCTTCGAAGTCGAACCGCTGGGGTTGTTGTTTGCTGGTGTCGCTGCACTGTTATGGCCAATCAATACGCTGTATTCGATCGGTTATATGCGCGCCAACCGGGAATCGCACCAGACCCGTTTCTACATCTGCTTCGCCATCGCGCTGTCCAGCACCCTCTGGGTTGCCTACGCCGGTAACCTGTTGACCCTGTTTATCGGCTACGAAATGCTGACGCTATCGACCTATCCGTTGGTGGTCCACCAAGGCGATCGGCAGTCGATCCGTGCCGGGCGTGTGTATCTGGGGCTACTGTTAGCCAGCTCTATCGGGTTACTGCTGCCGGCGATGCTCTGGACCTGGCACCGTGCCGGCACGTTGGACTTTGTCCCGGGCGGCATCTTAGCCGGACACATCGATGGCTGGCTGGTGGGAGGGCTGTTGCTACTGTTTGTCTACGGTACCGCTAAGGCGGCGCTTATGCCGATCCATCGGTGGCTGCCGGCGGCGATGGTGGCGCCGACACCGGTGTCGGCACTGCTACACGCGGTGGCGGTAGTCAAAGCAGGGGTGTTTACCATCGTCAAGCTGCTGCTGTACGTGTTTGGGGTGGAACTGTTGCAGCAAGAAGCCAGCAGCCATTGGCTACTCTATGTCGCCGGCCTTAGCATTCTGGTCGCCTCGGTGATTGCGTTGCGGCAGGATAACCTCAAACTGCGGTTGGCCTATTCCACCATCAGTCAGCTCGGATACGTGGTGCTGGCGGCGGCTATTCTGGCGCCGTTGTCGGTAGTGGGGGCGGCGTTGCATATTGCCGCTCACGCGTTCGGCAAAATCACCCTGTTCTTCGCCGCCGGGGCGATCTATACCTCGTCCCATCGGGTTCGGGTCAGTCAGCTTAACGGCATCGGCCGACGGATGCCCTGGACCATGGCCGCCTTCAGTATCGCCGCCTTGTCGATGATCGGAGTGCCGCCGACCGCCGGCTTTCTGTCCAAGTGGTACATCCTGATGGGCGCCTTTGAGGCCGACCAGATGCTGGCGGTGCTGGTCGTGGTGGTCAGTACTCTGCTCAATGCCGCCTACTTCGTGCCGATCATCTATGCCGCCTACTTCAAACCAGCCGATGAATCGGCTGAGTATGGCGAGGCACCGCGGTTGATGTTGCTGGCTCTGGCTGCCAGCGCTAGTTTGACCCTGTTGCTGTTTCTGTTTCCAGCGCTGCCGCTGGGGCTGGCTACGGCCATCGTGGAGCCGGGTTGATGAGCGCTGCTGCGGGAGTCATGGGATGAAAGGTGAGCGCCGACACTGGCTGGTCCGCTCCACCACGATACGCAGGCTGTGGTTTGGTTTTTTGCTTGTGTTGGGGCTGTCGCTGCTGGCGGGGCTGTCGGTGCACCAGCACCAGTTTATCGGCATTGAGGATTATTTTGGCTTCTTCGGCGGCTACGGTTTCCTAGCTTGCCTGGTCATGGTGGGGCTGGCCAAACTGCTTGGCCGGTTGCTCAAGCGACCGGATGACTACTATACGGCACCGACTAACAGCCTAGATTCGTCCGCTCAATCAACCGCGTCGCAGCGGCGGGAGCCGGGCGATGATTGAGCCTATGTTTCCGCCCGGGTTGGTATTGTTTCTGGTGGTTCTACTACCGTTGGTTGGCAATCGGGGGCATGGCTTGCTGGTGTTGGGGTTACCGCTATTGACCTTGGCGCTGGTCTGGTCGATGCCGGCTAATTACCTGCTTACCCTGTCATTTATGGGGCTGGAGCTAACGCCGGTCAGCATCAGCGCCACCGGGCGGTTATTCGCCACCGTCTTTGCCTTGATGGCGTTTGTCGGCGCGCTCTATGGTTACCGCCAAGCCTCTAAGCTGGAGATGGCAGCCGGACTGGTCAATGCGGGTAGTGCGATCGGTGTCAGCCTGGCCGGTGATCTGATCACGTTGTTTGTGTTCTGGGAGCTGTTGGCACTGAGTTCGACTCTGGTGCTATGGGCCGCCAATACGACCGAAGCGCGTAGGGCCAGTATGCGTTATCTGTTGGTGCACCTGTTCGGCGGGATGGTGCTGCTGGCCGGAATCAGCGGTCATGTCGTGGCCACCGGTTCGATTGCGCTGGTGCCGCTACAAGCCGATTCGGTGGCTCACTGGTTGCTGCTTGGCGGCTTGTTGGTCAATGCTGGCGCGCCGCCGTTGTCGGCTTGGGTGGCCGACAGCTATCCGGAAGCCAGTCCCAGTGGCACCGTATTCTTATCGGCATTCACCACCAAGACCGCGGTGTTCGCCCTGATCATGGTCTTTCCCGGTGAGAAGGTGCTGATTGGCGTCGGTCTGTACATGATGTTCTACGGCATCATCTACGCCTTGTTAGAAAATGACATGCGACGCATTCTGGCCTACAGCATCGTCAACCAGGTTGGCTTTATGGTGACCGCTATCGGAATCGGTACCGAGATGGCTATCAACGGCGCCGCCGCCCACGCTTTTGCCCATATTATCTACAAGGGGCTGTTGCTGATGGCGGCTGGAGCGGTGCTATACCGCACTGGCAAGCGTAAGTGCACCGATCTTGGTGGCTTGTTCCAAAGCATGCCCTGGACCACCTTGCTCGGTATAGTCGGTGCTCTGTCCATCTCGGCCTTTCCGCTAACCTCCGGTTTTATCTCTAAATCGATGATTTCGCAGGCGGCAGCGGACCAGCAGTTGGTGGCAGTCTGGCTTGCCCTTGTCGCGGGTTCGGCCGGTGTGTTCCTGCATGCGGGGATCAAGTTTCCCTGGTTTGTGTTTTTTCAGAAGGATTCGGGGCTGCGGCCTCCGGAGCCGCCCGCCAATATGCTGTGGGCGATGACGCTGTTTGCCTTTGGCTGTCTGGCGCTGGGTTTCTACCCAGCACCGCTCTATGCCATGCTGCCTTATCCGGTGAGCTACAGCCCATACACCGGTGCGCACCTGGTGGCACAACTGCAGTTATTGCTGTTCGCTGGGCTGGCATTTTTCGTCATGTTGCCGCAGATGAAACGCACCCTCACCATCAGTCTCGATTTTGACTGGTTCTACCGCCGTTGGTTGAAGCGGCTTAGCGCTATGTTGGTCGACCAAAGCAGTCAGGGGCAGCAGCAGTGGGAGGCAGCAGCTAGGCACCGAATCGAACGTTTGAACCGTTGGCTGGTTAAACATCTTGGCTTGAACAGCCGATTTGCCCGTGGTTTGCCAACCGGTAGCATGGTGCTCTGGGTTACCGTGCTGCTGTGGTTGCTGTTGCTGGTTTTCTACCGCTGAACCTGCGAGTGGTTAGCCGACAGCCGTTGCTAGGCTACGAACCAGTTCGATCAGCGGAGTTGGTAGCGTGCCCAGTAATAGGGTCAGCAGCGCCAAGCTGATTAGCGTCAGTCCGCTACCGCTGTGCCACGGCTGGGTATGGTTGTCGTTGGTAACGCTGTCAGGGGGTGTGTTGCTGTAGGTCATCAGCAGTATTAGCCGCAGGTAGTAGAACAGACCGATGCCGCTGGCGATTACCAGCGTCAACAGCAACAGCCACAGTTGTTGCTCCACCGCGATGGTGAAGATATAGAACTTGCCGATAAAGCCCACCGTTAGAGGAATGCCTGCCAGCGATAACAGTCCCAGGGTTAGGGTCAGGGCCAGCAGTGGTCGGCGCCAGAATAGTCCCTGGTAGTGCTCAAGGTCGGTGCGTTCGCTGGGGTTGGGTTCAGAGCCGAGCTGCATGATCACCGCAAACACCGCTAGGGTGGAGATCAGATAGGCCACCAGGTAATAGCTGACCGCTTCCACCACCAAGTCTGGATTACTGGCGTGGCTCAGCGCTAGCAGCGCGACCAATAGGTAGCCGAAATGGGCGATGGAGGAATAGGCCATTAGCCGCTTGATATCCTGTTGCAGTAGCGCTAGCAAGTTACCAACCAGCATCGAGGCAACGGCGATCAGGGTTAGGGTCCAGACCAGTTGCGGCACCGCGTAGCCGTTGCTGACCAGGTACCAGCGCAGCAGCAGGGCGGCCACCGCTGCTTTGGATATGGTGGCCAGCAGTGCGGTGACGGGGGTCGGGGCACCCTGATAGACATCGGGGGTCCACAGGTGGAACGGCACCAACGAGAGTTTGAACCCGATCCCGGCCAATACCAGCATGATGCCGGTTACCAATAGCGGTTCTTGTAGCAGCAACGTATCGATCAAGGTGTGACTAAGGGTTTGGCTGAGTGAGGCGAAACCGAGGCTGCCGAGGTCGGCGTAGATCAATGCAATCCCGAACAGCAGCGTGGCCGATGCAACACCAGACAACAGCAGGTATTTGATCGCGGCTTCCAGCGGGTAGTCGTAGCGGGCGGTGAACGGGTAACCGATCATCGCCACCAGCGATAGCGACATGAGCTCCAGCCCCAGCACAAAGCTGGCAAAGTGTTGGCTGCATACCAGCACCAGAGCCCCCAGAATGCTGAGCGTGAAGAGCAGGTAGAATTCGTCGAGCTGTAGCTGACGGTGGCGCCAGTAGGCGTGGCACAGCGGCAGTAGCAGGATCGCGCAGGCTAATATCAGTCCCATAAAAAACAGCGAGTAGTGATCGATCAGCAACAGCGGCGTGGCTTGCTGCGGCAGGTGATCAAACAGTGCAAACAGGCTACCGAGCGCCGCGATCAGGCCGCAAAGAGTAAGCCTGTAACACAGATCAGCGTCACGGCGGAAACTGATCTGTAGCAGTTGCAGCACTACCAGCGCACTGATTAACAACAGCGGTAACAGACTGAACAGGCCGTCGGCGCCGATCGGGGCGGCTGTTAGGTTGTGAGTGCCGAGTTCCGTGCTGTTCATCGCATCACCCCGGCTAGCTGGTGGGTCGAGTGTTGGGCCAACAGTTGAAGTTGTTCCATAACGGGCTGGAGCAGATTCAGCGTCGGTTGCGGGTAGAGTCCCAGCATCAACAGGGCTAGCATCATCAGCGTCATGGTTGCCAGCTCGCGGCGGTCAAAATCAGCCAGGCTGTGGGTGGTTTGTTGTTGGCCGTGAAACACCCGCTGGATCATGATCAGCGAGTAGACGGCCGCGCCAACCAGTCCCATCGTGGCCAGTACGGTGGCAGCAACATTGGCCTGAAAACTTCCGATCAGCACCATGAACTCGGCGATGAAGTTGCCCAATCCGGGAATTCCCAGTGAGGCCATGGCGAAAAACAGGGCGATAGCGGCCATCCTCGGGGCCTGCGACCAGAGTCCGCCCATCTGGCGCATGTCACGACTATGAATTCTTTGTTGTACCGCTCCGGCCAGCATAAACAGCGCAGCCGCACTGAAGCCGTGGGTCAGCATCTGCATCACCGCGCCTTGCAGCGCCACAGCGTTCCAGGCGTAGACTCCGAGCAGGATAAATCCCATATGGCTGATGCTGCTGTAGGCTATCAGCCGCTTTAGATCGGTCTGGGCGAAGGCCAGTAGAGCACCGTAGAAGATGCCGATCACGCCGATCGTCATTCCCACCGGGGCAAAGCTGTCCAGGCTGTCGGGAAACAGCGGGATCAGGAAACGGATCAGGCCGTAAGCGCCGGTCTTGAGCAGCACTCCCGCCAGAATCACCGAGCCCGCGGTAGGTGCTTGGGTGTGCGCGTCGGGGAGCCAGGTGTGCAGCGGGAAGGCGGGTAGCTTGACCACGAAGGCGATGAATAATCCCAGCATCAGCCAGAAACCATAGGGGGAGCGATTACCGCTTCCGAGTAGGTCGAAGTAGTCAAAGCTGTAGCTGCCACTGTGCTGGTGATGCAACAGCGCCAGTCCAACGATGGCGATCAACATCAGTAGGCTGCTGACCTGGGTGAAGATAACAAATTTCAGCGCCGCATAGTGGCGATCTTCGTGGCCCCAGATGCCGATCAGGAAATAGACCGGGATCAGCATTACCTCCCAGAACACGAAGAAAAGAAACAGGTCGAGGGCGGTAAAGACCCCAACCACCCCAGCCAGACAGGCGAGTAAGTTAAAGTAGAAAAATCCCTGCCGCTCACGAATCTCGGTCCAGGAGGAAGCGATAGCGATCAGCCCCAGTACCAACGTTAACAGCACCAGTAGCAGGCTCATGCCATCCATCGCCAGCAGCCAGCTGATACCAAATCGAGGAATCCAGGCGTGACGTTCGAGCAGTATCCAGCTATCGCCCTGAACCGCGATCAAGACCCCGTTGGCGGTGTTGAATAGCAGCGGCAGTAGTAACAACAAAGCGATGCCTAGGGTTGCCAGTGCTACCAGTCGAGGTGCCTCGGTTGATTGTCGTTCTGCCAGCCAGGCGATGGCTGCGCCGAGTAGCAGTATGACGATCAGCAGGGTTAGCATGGCGCGCTCCGCAGACCCGCAAAATACGGCAAGTTATCGATCATATCAGTACCCCTAGGCCGATCAGCAATACGACGCCGCAGGCCATAATGCTGGCGTACCAGCGGATCTGGCCACTTTGCACCTCGACTAATAACTGGTGGCTGAAGCGGCTGCCGGCGGCGACTCCGCGGCTGAGTTGATCGGCGATGTCATGTCGGTTAACCCGGGCTAGCCACAAAATGGGTTGGCGCAGACAGCGATCGTACAGTCGGTCGAAGCCCCAGCCATCGCGCCAAAATTGTCGCAGCGCCGATGTGCCGGGTAGCTGTTTCAGGCGAGTCAGCAACTCCGGATTGAGCCGGTAGAGGCTGTAGCAGGCCAGTACCCCCAAAATGGGAATCAGGGTGTTGATCGCTTCAATTAATAGCGGTGGGTGCAGCTCGACACCGGGCAGTACGGTTTCCAACGGGAGTTCCAATGCGCCACCAAATAGCGCCAGTAGCGCCAGTAGCGACAGCGCGATCGGCATCTTCAGCGCCACCAGGCCAGGACGTTGCACCGGATGGGGTTCGGTTCGCAGCTCGCCGAAGAACACCACGAAGATCAACCGGAAACTGTAAAGCGCGGTGATCAGTGCTCCCAGCACGCCGCCGAACCAGAGCAGCGGTGCTTGTTCCCAGGCCTGGGCCAAGATCGGTTCCTTGCTGAAGTAACCCGAGGTAAACGGCAACGCCGCCAAGCAGGCGCTGCCAATCAGGAAACAGCCGAACACGAACGGCATCCGCCTACCCAGCCCCCCCATATCGCCGATATCCTGTTTGTGGTGCAGCGCCAGGATTACCGAACCGGCAGAGAGGAACAGCAGCGCCTTGAAGAAGGCGTGGGTAACTAGGTGGAAGATCGCTGCCGACCAGGCGCCGACCCCCAGCGCCAGAAACATATAACCGATCTGGCTGATGGTGGAGTAAGCCAGGATGCGTTTGATATCGGTCTGTACCAGCGCGCTGCAACCCGATAGCAGCAGCGTCAGCAATCCGACCACTGCGACCGTCGTCATCGCCAGCGACGACAGCATAAACAGTTCGTGGCAGCGGGCGATCAGGTAGACCCCGGCGGTGACCATGGTAGCCGCGTGGATCAGCGCGCTAACCGGGGTGGGGCCCGCCATCGCATCGGGTAGCCAACTTTGCAGTGGCAGTTGCGCAGATTTACCTACCGCGCCACCTAACAGTAGCAGCGCGGCGATGGTGGCGGTGCTGGAACCTTCGGGCCAGCGCTCGCTGGCACCGCTCATCAGGGTGCCGATATCCAGGCTACCGAGTTCGCGGTAGAGCAGGAACAGACCGATCGCCAGCGCAGTATCGCCGACTCGGGTGATCACGAACGCCTTACGCGCGGCCATTCCGTTGGCCGGATCCTGGTACCAGAAGCCGATCAGCAGATAACTGCACAGCCCAACACCCTCCCAACCCAGATACAACAACACCAGATTGTCGGCCAGGATCAGGATCAGCATCGCCGCCAGGAACAGGTTCATACAGGCGAAGAAGCGGGCGTAGTCGGGGTCATCGTACATATAGCCTGCCGCGTACAGGTGGATCAGAAAACCGATGCCGGTGACCACCATTAGCATCACCAGCGATAGACCGTCGAGGTACAGCGCAAAATCGGCACTGAGTGTCCCCACCGAGAACCAGTGCCAGAGTAGTTGGCGGTAACTGTCATCGGCGTTGAACCCCGCAGCAATGCTCAAAGCGATCAGTGCCGCCAACCCCACCGAACCCACCCCACAGATCGCGATTGAGGTTTTACTGAGCCGTCCGCCACCCAGCATCAATACCAGGCTGCTGAACAGTGGCAATGTCGGGATCAGCCAGAGCAGGTTTAGCATCTTAGCCTCAGATTCGGAATTAAAGTCGGTTGAGTTGATCGGACTTGAGTTTGACGCAGTGCCGGGATCAGCCAACGTAAATTGAGCATCTTAACCTCGCAGTCGGTTGAGTTGATCGAGATCGAGGCTACCGCAGCGGCGTTGTAGCTGAATCACCAGCCCTAGCCCCAGTGCGACTTCGGCACCGGCCAGGCTGAGCACCAGGATAAACATGATCTGACCGTCGGCTTGCTGCCAGGCGGCACCGGCGACTACAAATGCCAGCGCGGCGGCGTTGAGCATGATCTCCAGGCTCAGCAGCATAAATAGCAGATTGCGTCGCACCAGTACCCCGATCAGGCCGATACAAAACAACATGCCCGCCAACAGCAGGGCGTGATCGAGCAGTGGGGCGCTCATAGTGCGGCCTCCTCGGTGGTGGCCGGTTGAGTCGAAGCATGGGTATGGGGCGGTGCAGAGTGTTTTGTCGTATTGGTTTGCGGCGGTTGACCCGCGGTGGCGCCGCGTTGCAGATAGGGCCGGCTAAGATGATAGGCACCGACGAGTGCCGCTAGCAGCAGCATCGATGCCAGCTCTACCGCCAACATGTAGGGACCAAACAGGGCTGTTCCCAGCGCTTTGGGGCCGACGTAGCTCGGCGCTGCCAGTCCACTGTTATTTAGCACCAGCAGCAGCTCTGCCAACAATGCAGCGATGAGCACACTGGGACCGAGCCACATGGACGGTCCCAGCCAACGTTGCTCCTGTTGCTTCGTGGCGGCACCGAGGTTTAGCATCATGATCACGAAGATGAACATCACCATTACCGCACCGGCATAGACCAGTACTTGGAGTGCGGCGGCGAACGGTGCACCGAGCAGGAAGAAGATCAGCGCGCTGGCGAGCTGGG
>JBALWS010000058.1:0-26547 GCA_036960405.1 Halopseudomonas sp.
GTGAAACCGCCGAGATGCCGGGCATGTACGAAGGCGAAGATTACGACCTGGCAGGTTTCTGCGTTGGCGTGGTCGAGAAAGACGAGATTATCGACGGTTCTAAAGTCGCCGTCGGCGACGTGCTGATCGGCTTGACCTCATCCGGTCCGCACTCCAACGGCTACTCGCTGATCCGCAAGATCATCGAAGTCCGTGGCGCCGATATCAACGCGCCTTTCGGCGACGGGTCCGAAGGCAACAAGACCCTCGGCGATGCACTGCTCAAGCCGACCCGCATCTACGTCAAGCCGCTACTGAAGCTGATCCGCGAGTCGCAAGTTAATGCGCTATCGCACATCACTGGTGGCGGTCTGCTGGAGAACATCCCCCGCGTACTGCCCGAGAGCGCCAAAGCGGTGATCGATGTCACCAGCTGGCAGCGTCCCGAAATCTTCAACTGGCTACAGCAGCAGGGCAATGTCGAAGATACCGAGATGTACCGCACCCTCAATTGCGGCATCGGCATGGTGATCGCGGTTCCAGCAGATAAAACAGACGAAGCGCTGGCGATGCTCAAAGCCGAAGGGGAAGAGGCGATGGTCATCGGCCGTATCGAAGCCGCCTCTGACGGCGAAGAGCAGGTTGAACTTCAGGGCCTCAGCGGCTGATGAGTAGTCTAGCCAACAACGCATCACAGACAGAGATCAAGCCTCGTATCGTAGTGCTGATCTCTGGCAGCGGCTCTAACCTGCAAGCGATCATCGATGCGGTCAACGCTAAGCAGATAGACGCCGATATCGCAGCCGTGATCAGCAACCGACCCGATGTCAAAGGTTTGCAGCGCGCCAAAGACGCCGATATCGAAGCGATCACCCTCGACCATACCGAGTACACCAGTCGCGAAGCCTTTGACGCCGAGATGATCCATCTGATCGACGGCATCCAGCCCGACCTGATCGTGCTGGCCGGATTCATGCGAATTCTGACGGCTGATTTCACCCGCCGCTACGAAGGCAAGATGTTGAACATTCACCCTTCGTTGCTGCCTAAGTACCGCGGCCTCAGAACTCATCTACGGGCGATTCAGGAAGGCGATAGCGAACACGGTGTAACGGTTCATTTCGTCACCGAAGAGCTCGATGGCGGGCCTCTGGTGATTCAGGCTATCGTGCCGATAGAAAGCAACGACAACCCGCTAGCGCTGGCCGAGCGTGTGCTAACCCAAGAACACATTATCTATCCGCTGGCGATTAAGTGGTTCGCTGAAGGTCGGCTAACCTACAATAAGGGCCGGGCTGAAATGGACGGACAACCTCTTCCCGCTACCGGCTGCCAGTTGGACAGCCGCGAATAAAGGTACTCAACATGCAGCGATGGCTCAAACGCAACACTCTGTTCTTTACGTTTGCGCTATCGCCGCTGCTATTCTCCTCGGCACAGGCCGGTGGCGAACAGCTACCCTCTGCGACAACGCCTACGCCAAACACGAGCTTCACGCTGAAACCCTTCAAGGCCTATTACCAGGCTCAATTTGACCTGGGCATCAGTCTCTCGGGTGAGGCGGTCCGCCAACTCAAAGCCACCGACGACGGCCAATGGCTAATCTCGATGAACGCCAGCGCGATGATGGCCAACATCAATGAAAGCAGCCGCTTCAGCTTCGATCAACAACAGCTACGCCCGCAGCAGTACGACTACCTGCGCAAGGTGCTGGGTAAGAAGAAACGCGTCCAACAACGCTTCGACTGGGCCGACGGCACGGTAGTAAGCACGGTCAAAGATAGCTCGACCACGCTGACCCTCGATCAAAAAACCCACGACAAGGTCAGCTATCAGATCCAGTTGTGGCACGATCTCAAGGCCGGCCTTAACGAGATGCACTACACCCTGGCCGACGGTAGCCGGCTGAAAGAACTCGAGTTTGACCGCGTTGGCGAAGAAACCATCGACACCCCTGCCGGTCGGTTCGAGACCATCAAGGTGGCACGCGACCGCGGTGAAGGCAGCGCCCGCAAAACCTACATCTGGTTTGCCAAAGACCTCGATCATGTGATCGTCAAGCTCGAACAGATCGAATCCGATGGCAAACAGTACATCCTGCTACTCGAGCGTATCGAGAATCCTTAACCTTATTGTCGAGCCAACCTCAACCAGCATTAGCGTATACGGACCCTTGTGACTATGAGCCAAGCTTCGAAAGTCAGCCCTACCCCGCCCGCGGCGTTACGTAAAACCAAGATCATCTGCACCATCGGTCCGGTCAGCCAGAGCCTGGAGATGTTGGAAAAGCTCTACCATGCTGGCATGAACGTGGTACGGCTAAATATGTCGCATGGCGATCACGCCTCGCACGAACAGGTCATCAAAGCGATCCGGACGCTTAATAAGCGGGTTAAGCACCCGATTCCTATCCTGCTCGATACCCAAGGCCCCGAGATCCGCACCGGCGATATCGCCAAGGAACTCAAACTTAAACAGGGCGACATTATCTCGGTCAAAGTCCGTGGCAGCGAAGACGTCGAGCAGACCTCGATCCACGTCAACTATGACGACTTGGTCGATAGCGTTCAGATCGGCGATCGCATCACGGTCGATAATGGCCTAATCAATCTGGATGTGATCAGCAAGGAAGACTCCAACCTGCAGTGCAAAGTGGTTGACGGCGGCGTGCTCAAAAGCAAACGTCACGTTAACCTGCCTGGCATTCGGGTCAACCTGCCGGCGATTACCGAAAAAGATCGCAAAGATATCCTGTTTGCGATGGAGCAAGAGCTGGACTTTATCGCGCTGTCATTCGTCCGCGAAGCCGAGGACATCCGCCAGCTACGCCAGCTATTAGGCCCCAAAGCGGGCAAGATCAAGATCATCGCCAAGATCGAAGATCAGGAAGGAGTGCGCAATCTCGAAGCCATTATCGACGAAGCCGACGGTGTGATGGTGGCCCGAGGTGACTTGGGCGTCGAGATCCATATCGAACAACTCCCCAACGTGCAGCGACGCATGGTGCGCCTATGCATCGAACGCGGTAAGCGGGTTATCGTTGCCACCCACCTGCTCGAATCGATGATCGACAATCCAATCCCGACCCGCGCCGAAGTGACCGATGTGGCCAACGCCGTCTACGAAGGCGTCGATGCGGTGATGCTCTCGGGCGAAACCACGATCGGCAAACACCCGGTCAAATGCGTCGAAATCCTCGATCGGATCGCGCGTACATCGGAGGTCGAAAGCGGACTCAATTTTGCCACGGGGCTGCAAAAGAACGACGAGAAGCAGCACCTCGCCGCCGCCACCGTCGAGCTGGCAGAGTCATTGGACGCCAAAGGCATCGTAGTCATCACCCGACGCGGTCTGATGGCCAATTACGTCAGCAACTGCCGGCCGCACAAAACCCCGATCTACGCCTTCACCAACGACCCGCGTACCCGCCGTCAACTGCTGCTCAACCACAGTGTTCATCCGTTTCGCACCGAGTTCAGCAGCGACCCGGAAAAAACCCTCAACATCGCCTTTGCCACACTGAAGGAAAAGGCCGGACTCCAGAGCGGCGATCAGCTGGTGGTGATCTCGGACATTATCGCTGGATCGGGCGTCGATGCGGTACAGGTTAGAGCGCTGCCCTGACCTATGCCAGCGCCCCAACTCAGCGCCCCGTGGCAGGTCAAATTCACCCGCCGTAGGGGCTCTATCGCCATTCAAATCGGCACCGAACAGATCAAGGTGCTAGCCCCCAAAGGCACCCCTACTCGCGCCATTCACGCACTGCTGGAACAGCGGCGTGAATGGATCGAACAGAGCTTGCTGCAGCAACAACAGCGGCCGCGTTTTAACCGTCACTACAGCGATGGAGAAAACTTGCTGTTTCACGGCAATAGTTATCGGTTACGGCTCGAAAACACCCAAGATAACAGCGAGCCTATAATCAAGCTGCAAGGTTCTGATATCGTTCTACAACGGCCTCGATCATTTACCCCACAGCAGCATCGCGAATGCCTGCAGCACTGGTTCCAGCAACAAGCCCAACAGAGCTGGCCAGGCAGACTCGAATACTGGGCCAAGATAACCGGCTTACAGCCCAAAGGCCTAAAGATACGCGCTTATAAAAGCCGCTGGGGCAGCTGCAATTCACGTGGCCTAATCAGCCTCAATACGCTGTTGATGATGACCCCCCCAGCGACGCAGGACTACGTCATCGTTCATGAGCTCTGTCATCTGCAACACCCTAATCACAGCGCGGCGTTCTGGCAGCTGGTCGAGCGCTACTCACCGGCCCCCAAACAACATAGAACTTGGCTACGGCAACACCTCGCAGAGCTGGTTTTCTAACGAGTCTCGCAGCGACCACATAAACTGGTCAGTGATATAGATCAACACCGTTCGCGTGAGTAAGTGCTAACCTTAAACAGTTAACTGCAACGTTTTTCCGCGATGCTCCCGGAGTTGGATATGAAAGAACTAAGATTACACCCCCGCATTCCGACCACACTGATGGCCGAGGTCACCAACAGCTCCGGAGAAACCCTGACCACCCAGATACACGACCTATCGCCTGGCGGCTTGATGCTCGACGGCGACCTGCCACTCAAAGAACTGGTATTCAAGGGGTACGATCCCGACAAAGACCCACTGTTTCATCCCGTTGAGCTGGAAATTCGGATTCATCTATCCGGCCAGCAACAATGCTTCTTTAGCCGCGTCCGACTGCTCTATATCCGCCGGCTGTCACAGGACCAGTTCAATCTTGGCTTTCGCTACGTCGCGATCTCATCGATCCATGCTCAGATGATGGAACAGCATATTTTTGGTGGGGAATCGACTCAGAATGCGCTCAACCGCGCCTTCAAATCACTCTGAAGCGCTAGCACATCGATATCGCAGACAAAAACAATTTAATCTACATTAAGGTCTATCGTTAAGGTCGAATTAAGCGCTAACCTGTCAGTATCTGAGTCAGCGCTACAGCCTTTATTTGTCAAAAGGACATCACAATGAAACCGACTTTCCAACCGCTACCGATCATCATAGCCGCCTTGCTAACCACCGCTCTGCCAGGGCTAGCACAGGCCGATAACATGCCCTGCAGCGAAGTCATGAAACAGGTCAGCGAATGGGAAGCCGGTAGCTCTGTTTATAATCTAACCCTGATCAAATCGATGGCACCTGACATTAAAGACCAGATTAGCCGCGCAAAAACCAACCGTAAAATCCCCAAAGGAGCGATCAAACGCATCAAACAGGTTCAGATCGATTTCTTTGTCAAAGAGTGTAACCAAAACGCTGGCCTGGACACTTACACCGCCTCCCGCCGTGCGCTCGAGCAAACCCGTCAGCTAACCCTCGAGTATCTTGAATACAGAAATTAATCGCTTTATTAATATGGCCTTATATTGTAAATGATGTGCATGTTAGGATTGCTTTCTTAACCAGAACGGCACTGCAGTCTGCTCTCATCCCCGAGATCAAGGATATTCATGTACGATTCCACTTTGCTTAACTGGTCTGAAGACTATCGATTGGGTCATGCGCGCATTGATGCTCAACATCAGCAGCTGTTCAAACTGCTCCGCGAAATGGAACAGTCAATAGAGCAATGCCGCGGAAACGAAACTGCCCGCAAAGGCCTGCTCGCCTTAGTAGACTACTCCCGCTACCATTTCGATGCTGAGGAAGGGCATATGAGGCGCCTCGGTTACCCCGGACTAGCGGCGCACCAACAGGAACACAAAGGCATCATTAACGAAATCGAGCACCTACTCGACGAAGGAAAACCGGTACTCACGGTTGAGCTGGTCTATTTTGTCAGACGCTGGCTAGCCGATCACATCATCAACTCGGACATGAAAATCCGTGACTACCAGAAAACTCTCGCTAACGATGACAACTAACACCCCTTTCGATCAACTATCCGATCGTTTTAACCGCAACATCTACAACACTCCCAAAGGGAAAATCCGCCTGGCGCTGCTGCAGCAAGACTTAGCAGCACAACTTGCTTCGCCCGGCCAGGTCATCCTTGATGCGGGTGGCGGACAGGGCCAGTTGGCGCGTTGGTGCGCCCAACAAGGCCACCAGCTGGTACTCTGCGATACCTCAGCCACCATGCTCGATCAAGCCAGACAGATGGTCGAAGTAGAAAAACTGCAATCGCAGTTTGAGTTGATACACAGTCCGATCGAGGCTTTCTGTCAGCAAGATACTCGTCAGTTCGATATGGTGATGTGCCACGCGGTGCTCGAATGGGTCACCGATCCGGCGGAGCTACTGGCAGGGCTGGAGCGTCGGCTAAAGCCAGGCGGCTGTTTATCGCTGATGTTCTACAACCGCCACTCGATTGTGCTGCGCAATGCACTGCGAGGAAATTTTCGTAAAGCACTGAGCCCTAATTTGAATGGCGATGGCAGCGCCCTCACGCCAATCAACCCTTGCGATCCAGAGCAGATTGAGACAATTTTGACAGGATTGAGATTAGAGATTGTAGAACGAGCAGGGATCCGCTGTTTCTATGATTATCTGCCCATCAAGGTAAAACAGACTTATACATTTGAAGACATCCTAGAGATGGAATGCCGTTTCCGCCATCAAGCCCCCTACTATCAAATGGCGCGCTATATCCACCTGATCGCTCATAAACCTTAGCTGCAGGTTGAAAAACAGCAGTTACAACGAGGCCAGCCGTCCCGTTTTACGCCAGGTAGTGCAGTGGTCAGAGTAGCTATAAAGCAAACTTAATACTGACCGTAATTCGTCATCAGAAACCCGGCGCTTTTCAATCCGCTCAACCACTTCACGATAGAGCCCAAATGCCTCATCGGGCGCGACGGTCTGGCTCAATCGCATAATTTCCTGCACGCTACGCGGGTTGAACTTAACCGAATTGCAAATATCTACGATCTGACAGCTATCACAATCGGTCGACTGCGGCTGAAACTCGGGGACTCGTTCCACTTCGGCTGCGGCAATGATCCCGGCTTCAGAAGCTTGCTGGATATAGGAAACAGACGTCATGGGTTGAGCGCTGAAGGTTTCATTCTTGCCCCGCACGACTCGCATTATCCGTTGAGGCTTTTGCCGCTGCGATGCCCTTAACATCAACACCGCAATGCCGATCATCACCATTAACGGCCCAGACACCAAGCGAATAGGGTGTTGCAACAAACCGAATACTAAAACTCCAGCCAAGATATAACCGAAAGGTTGCAACTCATAGACGGTATCGCTCCAATAAAAACGCGAACCAAGAGACTTAGGCTGGCGAGCATTGATCCGGCGATAGTCCGAACGCACCAACCACAGCCACGAACCAAAACAGAACAACAATAAACCGGCTAACGTCGCATGCCCTCCTAGCGCAGCAATAATAATGCTACCGGAAAGCAGGTACAGGTAAGGCAGGACTTCATAGATGGGTTTAGGGACCACATCCACCTCCAACTTCTGGGTTACTGTTTAGTTATTATTCTACAGCGAACATAGAACCGTTGATTGACGAATAAAAGTAACGATTCATACCCAATGGTACCGAAAGTATCCCTTCAAACCATAAACGAAACTAATTAATAACACATGGACAGGAAAAAATTAACATATACGGCTATCAGCCAAAATTCGATAAACTAGCAACTTTAGACTTTACCACTTGGCTCACCGTAGAATACACCAGAGACTGTAGGCTTAATACTGATCACGACGGATAAATTGATGTCAGACCAGCACTGGGACGAACAAAGCTTTTGCGACTTTTATTCCAATACTTGGGAGATCGCCGAAAACGAGGTCCATTATGGCTGGCTGGCAGCGGGTGAACGCAGTCTAAAGCTGATCGATATCGATCTGGTTAATGCCAACGTGCTCGATATTGGCTGCGGCATGGGCGAAAACCTGATCGCACTGGCGCATAAAGGTGCCAATGGCCACGGTATCGACATCTCCCGCCACATGCTGCAACGGGCACGCAGCAAGCTTGACGGCTACGGCGACGCGCTGCCTCCGGTTCACTTTAAAGAGCAGGATATGCGCCAGACCGACTTCTTTCCCGGGGTCAGCTTCGATCTCATCCTGTCGGTCTATTCATTAGAATACCTAGCCTCCACTCAGGAACTCAAAGAGCTATTCCATAATCTGTTCAAACGGCTCAAGCCCGGTGGCACCTTTATTTTCTGCTTCTCCCACCCGCTACAACACAACCGCCACAGCCAGCTTCTCAACAGCTCGGGCAAGCTGGGCGAAGGCAAAACCTTTGACCCCACCATCTATTCGATCCGCGATGTCGTCCAGACCCTTAGCGGCGAAGGCTTTGTGATCGACCGGATTGTCGAGCAGGACACCCAGAATCCGTCCCAGCTCAGCTACGAAGATGCGCTGCACTTCCCCTACCACTACCATCGGGGGATGAATAACTGCCTCAAGGAATTCGATGCAGAAAGCAACAAGGCTCCGCATACTATTATTTACAAAGCGCGCAAGCTCGGTAGCCAGGGACGTGGCCAGGAGGGGCAGCTCACCTTCAATTACGCCAAGAAACAGATCCGTATCTGGGGCCAAAACCGTACCGTTGAAAAATCACACCCTTTCCAGGCCAACGGGGTCAATTACACCGCGTTACAGCTAGCCCAAAAGGATGCCGTTGTCGGCTTATGCGAAGCCTTCAGTCTGACCGTTCACGCCGACGACAACCGCAGTGAAAGCGAGCTCAGCCTAGAGCTGGACTTAGATGGCAGCCAGCATCAACGTTTGATGCCGGCCAACTCAGTGCAGGCGCTACTGCACCAACGCATGGAACGCAGCGGCTTAGCGCCCAGCTACGCCCGCAGCACCTTCGCTGGAAATGAAGAGTTAGAAACCGGGCTGTATATCAAACGCCTCGACCCTGTTTACGGCGAGTTCAATCGACGGTTTCCGAACCAACAGCTCGGCATACTGGTGTTCATCAATGGTGAAGAGCCAGCTCATGGCACGATCGGCCTAGAAGATATCACCGCCACGCCGGGCGATCATATCCAAGTGTTCTACATCGCCACCCGCTGGGGTAAAGCCTGGCGGCCGCGCAAAAAACCCGACGAGCAGATGGACCTGTTCTAACAACCACCGCCTTACCAATCCCAGGACGACTACAACTCCCGAGTGGGAGAAACTATACTAGGCGGCCTAATGCCGACCGCGCGATACGTAATCCGCAGCTCTGACTAGGCATGATGTCTTCACCTCTCCCCATTATTGAAGCTGTATACTATGTCCGCCTCACTCGATAAAGTTCGTCAACTGTGCAACCTGATGGTCAACAGCAACCCCGGTGATCACTTTCACACTCTGGGTCTCTCTTTTACCGATATCCAATCAGCTCAAGTCACCGCTCGCCTACCCTACAGCCAACAAGTGGTGGGCAACCCTGAGAACGGAGTGATCCATGGCGGCCCTCTGACCACGCTGCTGGATACCTGTTGCGGTTTTGCAGCGGTGACCGCATTAGACGATTTAGCCCTCTGCCCGACGATGGACCTGCGGATCGACTACATGCGTCCTGCCGAGCCCGGTTTGACCATCTATGCCGAGGCCGAAGCTTACCGAGTTACGTCAAACGTGATCTTCTGCCGCGGCGTCGCTTACCAGCAAGATAGGGATCGCCCTATCGCCCACTGTGTGGCCAACTTCACCCGTATGGACGCTAAAGTCTCGGCGATGATGTCGGCTGAGTTTGAGCGGATTTTGACTACTCAGCCACAAAGGCAGGCTAAAGCCAAAAAGATTGAAAGCTGCCAACCCAAGCTCGATCAAGCTGACCAACTGCTCGCAGCCTTAGAGGCAGATCGACTCCAACAAGAACCCGAGCGGCTACTGGAAGCATTGCCTTACGCCAAACTGCTCGGCATTAAGGCACAAGAAAAGGCAGGTGAGCTGCTATTTCACCTACCGGCCAGCAGGTCTAATATTGGCAACCCAACCCTGCCCGCACTACACGGCGGAGCCATTGCCGGATTCATGGAGATGGCGGCGGGGATTCACCTATTGATGAAACTGCCGACGGTAAAGGTTCCACGAGTAGTCGATTTCTCGATCGATTATGTCAGGGCGGGTCAGCTCGAAGATACCTACGCCAGCTGTACGGTGGTACGCCAGGGGCGCAAGCTGGTCAATGTCTCAATCCATGCCTGGCAGCGCGACCAGAGCACTCCGATCGCTACCGCCAGAGCGCATTTTCTGATCGACTAGCGGGTCCAATATCGGCTAAACCGATGGAAGCCGAAATTCAGCTGAGGCTTAATCACAAGCCCCCTAGGCCAGAACGGTATCGATCTGGCTGGCTGCTTGCTCAAAGCCTTGCTCACCCGAGGCAACACCTTCGGCATTGATAAACACCACATCGGTGATACCGATAAAGCCCAGTACCGTTTTCAGGTAGGTATCCTGGTGATTCATCGCGGCAGCCGGGCTACCGACACCATAGTTGCCACCACGCGCACTGATCACATAAACCTTCTTACCGGTGGCAAGACCTTCGGGTCCATTGGCGCCGTACTGGAAAGTCCGCCCGACACGAGCGACATGATCGATCCAGGTTTTTAACGCCGAGGTGATGCTGAAATTGTGCATCGGCGATCCTATCACCAAGGTTTCGGCCGCCATCAGCTCATCCACCAGCTGATCCGACAGTGCCACCGCCTGCTGTTGCGCCGGATTACGCTGCTCGTCTGGGGTGTAGTAAGCCCCGATAGTCACTTCGTCGATATGCGGCGGTGGATTGCGGCCCAGGTCGCGATTCAACAGTTCGACTTGCGGCTGAGTCGCGCTGAAGCGCTCGACAAAACGGCTGACGAGCTGGCGGGTTTTGGAGTTATCGGTAACAGGGCTGGAATTGATCACGAGTAATTTCGACATAGCGGCCTCTCTTTGGGACTGTTCGATGGGATTGAGGCCATTATCAGGACTATTAAAGCGAATAAAAATCGCAAAATTTCGTTAATTCTGTTCGAATATATAGAACGTATAAAAATGAGAACCCTCCATGCCCACGACCAAGCATCGCACCACCCTCGAGCAGTGGCGGATTCTGCAGGCGGTGATCGACCACGGTGGCTACCACCAAGCCGGTGAAGCACTACACCGCAGTCCCTCCTCGCTTAACCACGCAGTCGCCAAACTGCAGCAGCAACTTGGGGTCGAAATTCTCCGCGTCGCAGGACGCAAGGCTGAGCTAACCCCTGCTGGTGAAGTGATGCTGCGACGATCGCGCCAGCTCACCGATGATGCTTACCAGATTGAGACCCTGTCGGAGAATCTACAACGCGGCTGGGAGCCCGAGATTCGCCTGGCCTACGACGCTATCTTCCCACAGCAACAACTGCTGCAAGCGTTGCAGAGCTTCCATCCCGTTAGCCGGGGCAGCCGACTTCGGCTGGAAGAAACGGTGCTAACCGGCACCCACGAAACCGTCACCCAAGCTCGAGCAGATCTGGTGATCTGCAGCCAAGTACCCAAAGGCTATCTTGGTGAATACCTGCTGCAGATTCAGATGATCCCGGTATGCCACCCCGACCATATTCTCAACCGTAGCAACCAGCCACTGGCTCCGCTGGAGCTGACCCGGGAACTGCAAATCGTGATTCGCGATAGCAGCCAGAAGCCACTGGAGCAGCAAGGCTGGCTGCGATCGGAGCAGCGCTGGACGGTCGATTACTTCGATGTAGCGATCGAATTGCTGCAGAGCGGACTCGGGTTTGCCTGGTTACCGCTGCATAAAGTCGAGCAGCAGTTACAACGCGGTGAGCTGATACGACTGCAGCTCACCGAAGGCAACGACCGGAGGATGCCGATGCACCTGGTAATCCCGCAGCCAAACCGGCTTGGACCCGGTGCTCAGGCACTGCAACAGGCGCTACTCGACAGCCTCCACCCGCAGAGCTGTTGTTAGCCTCGGTGGCGGCGTATAATCGCCGCTGATTTTCGATTCGTTATTGCCACGCCATGCCTAAACAAGCCGACCAACTCTACGCCAACCCGCTGGAAACCATCGTCGATTTCGCCTTCGACGAGCAGGTGGTCGGGGTATTTTCCGATATGATCAACCGCTCGGTTCCCGGTTACGGCACGGTGATCAAATCGTTGGGGATTTTGGCAGCCCGCTTCGCTCAGCCCGGCAGTGTTTGCTATGACCTAGGCTGCTCACTCGGCGCTGCAACGCTGGCGATGCATCAACAGGTTCGCCAGCCCAACTGCCGTTTTATCGCGGTCGATAACTCAGCGGCGATGATTCAGCGCTGCCGCGAGCACCTGCAGGTGGCCGCCTCGCTGGAAGAGGACGAGCCACGGATAGACCTGGTGTGCGCCGATATCCTCGATATCGAAATCAGTAACGCCAGCGTGGTAGTGATGAACTTCACCCTGCAGTTCATCGCTCCAGAGCAACGTCAGGCACTATTGCGAAAGATCTATCAGGGACTCAAACCCGGTGGCGTATTGCTGCTATCAGAAAAGATCGCCTTGGAAACCGACACCGCGCAGCAGCGGCTGACCGATTGGCATCACGATTTCAAACGTGCCAACGGCTATAGCGAGCTCGAGGTCAGCCAAAAGCGCACCGCGCTGGAAAAGGTGATGCGCCCCGAAACCCTGGCGCTACACCAGCAACGCTTGAGCGATATCGGTTTTGCCGAGATCCAACCCTGGTTCCAATGCTTTAACTTCGCCTCGATGGTTGCGATCAAGTAACCCTTTCTCACTCATTTTGCCACCCTGTAGCCGCCATGATTCAGACTGCCTCGGTCCTTAATTTCGATGATTTCTTCCAACAGCTTCAACACTCTGAGTTGGCAGCTTGGGTGGAGCCGCTACAGCAATCGCTCGAAGCTAAGCTACATCGAATCAACCATGGCGACCTGCCCCGCTGGATCGACGCATTCGACAGCCTTCCGTCACTGACGCCCTCTCGGCTGGATCTCGATCAGGGTGCGTTACTGATCGGAGAGCGGGACGATTGTGATGACGCTCAGCGGCAGCAGATAGAGCAGGCGATGCGGCAACTGATGCCCTGGCGCAAAGGGCCATACAACCTATTTGGCATCGATATCGATACCGAGTGGCGCTCGGATTTCAAATGGGACCGGCTCAAAAACCATATCGCCCCGCTGCACAATCGCAACGTGCTGGATATCGGCTGTGGCAACGGTTACCACTGCTGGCGAATGCACGCCGCAGGTGCCAAGCGCGTTCTGGGTATCGACCCGTCGTGGAAGTTTCTGCTGCAGTTTCGAGCGCTGAAAAAGTTTATTGGCGAACAACTGCCGGTCGAACTCCTACCGCTAGGCATCGAGGAACTGCCCAGCAAGATGCGCTGTTTCGACACGGTATTTTCGATGGGCGTGTTCTACCACCGCCGCAGTCCGATCGACCATCTACTTGAGCTGCAGAGTTTTCTACGCCCTGGTGGCGAGCTGGTATTGGAAACACTGGTAGTCGACGGTGACCGCAACACAGTGTTGCTGCCCGATGATCGCTACGCGCAGATGCGCAATGTCTGGTTCCTGCCCAGCGCCGATGCGCTGTGCAGCTGGCTGGAGCGTTGTGGCTATCAGCAGGTGCGCTGTGTCGATGTCGATACCACCCGCGTCGAAGAGCAGCGCTCGACCGACTGGATGAACTTTCATTCGCTGCCCGAATTTCTCGACCCCAACGACACCGGGCGTACTGTCGAAGGCCTGCCCGCACCCAAGCGCGGCCTGTTTATCGCCCAGACACCCTATTGATCGGGGTTGCTGTTAGCCTGCTGCTCCAGTTCGCTGGCCTGCTGCGCGGTCAAAAAACGCCACGGCAACGGAATCAATCCGGGTACCTGGCTGCAGTATTGCTTATACGCCTCGCCGAACTGATCGATCAGTTTGCGCTCCTCGAGCCTCGAACCGATCACAAAATAGAGCGAGACCAGCAGCGTCGTTAACAGCTGTGCCGCGTCCATCTCTCGGCTCCACAGTAGTAGCAACGCAAAAAAGTACCAGGGGTGGCGAACCCAACGGTGCCACCAGCCCAGATGAAACCGCGCTTGATCTTCGGGGTCGCTCTGATTGGCACTTAACTGAGCGGTGCCGCTAAACTGGCTCAGGTCGTAATCACGCAGTGAGATGGCAAATGCCACTATCGATCCGATCGTCAGACCGTTCATCAACCAGCCCCATGCACCCGGCCACGACCACAACTTTGGCCCCGCCGTATTCACTAACATCAAAGCAACCGGGATCAACAACAGCAGTGCGGAGAGATTAAACAGCAGTCGATAATAGCGCATCATCTCGGGCCAGCGAGCACCACACCAAGCTTTACAGCGTTGTGATGCCAGCCATGAATGTAAGCTGCAGTAACCGAGCAGATACAGCGCTAACAGCAGTAGCTCCGCCGACATCAGTTCCTCCCCGATAAGGCGATAACACTAGCCTTCATTCGGTACAGCCGTCAGTTGATGCACCACCTTGGAGGCCATCGAGATATTGTCATGCAGCGGGCAACGCTGACAGACCTGGTCTAAAAACTCAGCTTTCTGGGCATCGTCCAGATCAGCATCGATCGTCGCCTCGATCCGAATTTCATTAAACCCGATCCGGTCATCGGTTGGCTTACCCAGCAAACCAGCCGGGTTAAGGTCACCCGAGACACTGACCTGCATGCCGCGCAAGTTGATCCGCTGCTGAAACGCCGCCGTACGAGCGATGGTGCCGACACAACCGGCCATTGCGAACAGAAACTGCTCCAGCGGCGTAGGCCCTTCGTTGGCACCCTTGGCATTTTCGGGTTGATCAATCACCACCTTGTGGCCTCGAATATCAGCATTGATGGTATAGCCATCGGCCATACTGGCCGTCACCGATACGGTTTTTAATTTAGACATAGACCACTCTAGAGATAATCAATAAGAAAAAACTAATATAAGGCGATCGAGCAACCGGTTCAAGCACTTAAAAACGGGTGATCGGTCGTGAGTGACCTTTGGCATCGATCGCGACAAAGGTAAAACAGCCCTCGGTTACCATCTCCTCTTCGCCGCCACTGAAGTGGCGGGTCACCCAGCTCTCCACATGGACCGAAATCGATGTATTACCACGCTTTTGAACCCGGCAGTAACAACTCAGCTCATCGCCAACATTAACCGGTTTGTGGAACGTCATCGCATCGACCGCGACGGTCACCACGCGCCCCTTCGCCTCTTTGCCAGCATAGCTCGCGCTGGCTAAGTCCATCTGCGACATTAACCAGCCGCCGAAAATATCACCATTTGCGTTGGCATCCGCAGGCATCGCCATCGTTCGTAGTGAGGGCATCCAGTTTTGCTCTGAAGGCGTCATGCGGTTCTCCCAAATCATCGGTCATTGCAAAGTCATAATATAGCTATAATACTCTGATGCTTAGACTAATCAGGAATCCCTGTATGTACCAGCTCATTCGCCACACACTCAATTCTCTGACTATCGCCTTAGTCATCAGTCTGACGCTAAACCCAGCTTTTACTGACTCTTTTAGCCTGGTCGCAGGCAGTTACGCCAAGGGCGGAGATGGCGGAGGCAATGGCGGAGGCAATGGCGGAGGTAACGGTGGAGGCAATGGTGGAGGCAATGGCGGAGGTAACGGTGGAGGCAATGGCGGAGGAAATGGTGGCGGTAATAACGGAGGTCATGAAAACAGCGCCAGCAACGATTCTACCAGCGAAGACGGTTCAGACAGTGATAGCCACGGTAAAGAACATAGCGGTCAGGGTCTAGGTCATAGCAAAGCCAGCCATGACGATTCTGACGACGATAGCGACGGCAAAGACAAAACCGATCAACTCGGTCGTTTGAACGCCGCACACGCCTCTGATCGCGCTCGCGAACGCGCTGCCGATCACTCTGCTGTAGGCCAACTGGCTAACTACAGCGACCTGGTTTCGGACACCGAACAGGACGTCGAGGAGCAAGCCAAGCTGGCGCTGGATACCTTGGAGACCGTGGCGAATAAAACCGTGACCGCGCAGGTTGTCGATGATGTCAACGAGCTGCTGGGGATTGCGCAACCCAACGCCGTTGTCGATGCGATGAAGGAGCTGCTGGATGACGCGACACCTGAAGACCCGCAACCCGAGCAACCGACGGGTAGCTAAGTGGTTATCATCTACCAGCCTTTCAGCCCGTTTCATCCTGACGCTGTAGCGCTCGTAAGCGCTGCAGCAAAGGCTCGCTAATATCGACCAAAGATACCTCCTGGCTGGCACTGAATCGACCAATCGCCGCCCGCGTCCTAGCCCCCTCAATACCGTCCTCGGGGCCTGCACGATACCCATGCCTGTTTAACACTAACTGTACAAACCGAATACTGGCCTGCTCCGGCTTAGCCAATACGCTTGGCAATGGTCGTTTAGCCCTGCGCTCCAGGATCTGCCAATCGACATCGACCAACTTTGCAGAGAGTTTGGTTAGCAGCTGCAGTGCCTCAGGACTGCCTTGATTACGCGCTCGAATCAGCCATTCAACGGCCAAATACTCGTCAGTAATCCCGCCCAATCCACTAGCAAAAGCGATCCCCAATGCGAGCTGTGACGCCTTCTCATTACGGTTGGCCGAACGCTCCAGCCACTGCACTCCCCAGGCTTTCTCGGTCGAAACACCGCGACCGTTGATTAGCAGCTCGGCCAAAAAATACTGCGCCGAAGCGTGTCCTGCCTCAGCCGCTGGTTCCAACCAGCGGTAGGCCAACGCCTCATCCTTAGTCACACCGCGTCCGAGCAGATAATTCATTCCCAACAGATATTGCGCCCCGACGTGATCCTGTTGAGCCGCGCGCTGCAAAAACGGATGAGCATCGCGCAGCCCCTGCGAATTCGCCTGGTAGCCCAGCCTTAATGCTTGTTCGTATAGCTGCGAAGCGGAAGCATCGGCTGGAAGACTAACCTCCGCAGGAGTCGTCGAAAATGGTTGCAACCAAGACGGGGTCGTTGTGCAACCCACTAGCCCACTAAAGCCGAGCAGCACTATGGCTAATAATCGAAGTGAAATCATCGTTTTGATGGTCAAAAATGGCCCCCTGAAAATGACGAGAATCCAACTAGTGTATGCCCAGATATCCGCTACGGCCAACGCTACGACGTATATTATATTTGACATAACGACGAATATATCTACACTCCATCACCTAGGTCTTTGCATCTATACGAGGATCCTCGCTGTATCGCTTAACCAAGCGCTGCTCAGAGGCTTGAACCGCAACCACTGTGTTGCGGTTTTTTTTTGCTCCAAGCCTGTGCCTACTACAGGGTAGTAGACTAAGATCCCCTGCCAAACCGATCTGAGAATTGACGATGAACTCTGGCGTTCTAGCCGCTATTGGTGCGTTCTCCCTCTGGGGGTTTCTGCCGCTGTATCTCAAAGCACTCGACCACGCCCAAGCCGGTGAAATACTCGGCCACCGGATTGTTTGGTCGCTGCTGTTCATCGTCTTGCTGCTGACGCTAAAACGCCATTGGCGCTGGATTGAGCAGGTGCGCCAATCGCCGCGACTGATCGCGGTAGCCTGTGGTTGCGCCATTTTATTAAGCATCAACTGGCTCACCTATATCTGGGCCGTGACCTCGGGATACATCGTCGAAGCCAGTCTGGGTTACTTTATCAACCCACTGCTCAACGTGCTGATGGGGATGCTGTTTCTGGGTGAACGATTGCGCCGGGTGCAATGGCTGGCACTGGCGATCGCCACCAGCGGCGTACTCTACATGACCATCGCCTATGGCGAGCCCCCCTGGATCGCGCTGATTCTGGCGTTCAGCTTCGGCCTCTACGGCTTAATTCGCAAACGCTCTCCACTGGGATCGATCGAAGGTTTATCACTGGAAACCGTAGTGATTGTGATACCCGCTTTAGGCTACCTGATCTACCTCGGTAGCCAAGGCCAGGCGCAATTCGGCCAAGGCAGTCTGAGCGACGATCTATTGTTTGCCGGTACTGGAATAGCCACCGCGTTGCCGCTGATCTGGTTCGCTTACGGAGCCCAGCGAATTACCCTGACACTGCTCGGGTTATTGCAGTACATCGGCCCCAGCATTCAGATGGTGATCGGAGTCTGGATATTCAACGAAGCCTTTAGCGGTCCCAGGATCGTAGGATTCAGCCTGATCTGGCTGGCGTTAGTTATCTATAGCCTCGAAGGTTTTTACAGCCATCGCAAAAAGGTTAAAACAGTGCCGATTGCGGGGGGAGCGTCGAAGTCGGAGTGAGTGAGTTAGCAGCCATCTGACCGTGCTGATAGCTCATCAACTGAGGCCAGATCGACTCAGCGTCCTGCTGCATTACCAGCTCGGCATTACCCGGCAAGACCAACCAATCTCCGCGAACTATTTCCCGCTCTAATTGTGATGCCCCCCAACCGGCATAACCGGCAAAGACCCGAAAACGATGTTCGGGCTGCTCCTGCTTTAGCAGCTGCTGAAATTGGAGCCGGCTATTAGCCAGATAGATCGACTCAAACACGGGTTCCAACTGCTCGCGCTGTTGATCGTTGCCAAGATACTCCAGCAACATCACCCGCCTATCCATCGCCATCGGCCCACCCCAGTACAGCGATTCACGCCCCTGCTGTTCACCCACCTGCCCCTGAAACTCATTGGCAAGAGTCAGCCGAGTCGGTCGGTTGATAATCAACCCGACGGCGCCTTCGGCAGAATAGCGCACCAGCAAAATCACCGTGCTAGCGAAGTGCGGGCTATTTAAGCCCGGCATCGCCACCAACAGCTTACCGACCGCCGGCGCGTGGGTTGCGGATTTATCCTTGAGAAAAGACCAGCCGTAAACGGGTAGCAACCAGACCAAGCACAGGATGACCAGCAAGGAGCGAATAACGTTGATAAGTTTTCGAGGCATGTTTCGGCCTCCTGTAGAGAGTCTTTATAAGCATAGTTCGCTAAGCAGCCTCCGATAATGTCCGACCATATTTCTGCAAGGTCAGATGAATCAAAAACTCGCTAAAAAAATGGCCCTGCGACGAATCTACAGGGCCGGAAAAGCAATATGCTTAAGGTGGATTACTAGTGTAGACCAATATCAGAGTATTTTTGTTGGTTTAATCCAGCGCTGTCGATATTCGCTCGGAGAAAAACCGGTCCAATGCCGAAACGCCCGTGTAAAAGCACGCGATTCGCTAAAGCCAAGTTGCCGGGCTATTTCGGCCACCGGTAGTTGCGAAACACGCAACTTTTCAATCGCCAGATCCTGACGAATCTCGTCTTTGAGTTGCGGATAACTACAACCTTCGGCTTTTAATCGCCGACGCAACGTTTGGCTACTCAGGCTATAACCCTGCGCTAACCCCTCGAACGATGGCAGCTGCAGTACTTCTTGCAACGGGTGCAGCAGGTCGCGCCGTATTCGGGCTCGATAACTTTGCTCATCATCGGCAATCGTCATCAGCCCTGCGGGGGAGTCGCGTAAAAAGTGCGACAGGTCGCGCTGAGTTCGCACCGATGCCTGGGCGAGAAACTCGGTACTAAAACTAAATTTTAAACTCGACTGGTTAAATCGATGCGAGCAAGGGAATAGGAATTTAAGCTCACTGACATGGTCAGGGGCAGGATAGGGAAAGCTGACCTGCTGCAGCGGAATACTGCGCCCGATCAACCAGCTGGCAAAGCGGTGCCAGATCACCAACCAGAACTCGCGATAAAAATAATCGGGGTCTTGATCGGGGTAGTAGAACACCACCTCGAGTTCAGCGCGCTTGTTGCGACGGTTTAATTGCATCGATATATCGTCGGTAAACAGATTATAGAACTCGATCCCCTGCTGCAGAATCTGCTCCAGGGTTTCGTAATGCAACGCGTACCGAGCCATCATCGCAAACACGCCGCGCTTGCACGGCTGCTTGGTACAGCCCATGAACTCGTCTTCCGACAGTTCCCATACCGCCTGCACCAATCGTGCCATCTGCTCAGCAGGGGCTCGTGGCTGACTGAGTTGCTGCGGATTAATCTCTAGCTGCTTGAGCAACCGCAACGGATCATAACCAGCACGCTCAGCACACGCTAAGGCCGCCTTCAGGTAATGCACGTCAACTGTCGCCATGCCCGCTACTCATCGAAAATCAAGCCAACCGTTAATGTAACATTTTGTGATGCAAAAGGTCACATAGCGTCATTTATAGTCACCTGTAAATACGCCATAGTAGGTTATCGACGATTCCTTTATTTATCGCCTAAGCTAAGGCTCTTGATCCCAACAACAGAGGCTCAACCATGACCCAAGCAACCGACGCCATCGTTATTGTCGCCGCCACCCGTACCCCGATGGGAGGGTTGATGGGCGACTTCAGTGAAACCCGCTCGCCTGTTCTAGGGGCAACTGCGATTAAGGCTGCAGTCGAGCGTTCCGGCCTCAAGGCTGAGAATATCGATCAAGTGATTATGGGCTGCGTGCTACCCGCCGCATTGGGCCAAGCCCCTGCTCGCCAAGCAGCACTGGGCGCCGAACTGCCGCTGTCTGCTGGCTGCGTTACCATCAACAAGATGTGCGGTTCGGGTATGAAAGCAGTGATGGATGCCCACGATCAGATTAAGGCTGGCAGCAGTGATGTGATGGTGGCCGGCGGCATGGAGAACATGAGCCAGGCTCCCTACCTGTTACCCAAGGGCCGCGGTGGTATGCGCATGGGCCACGGCCAGGTGTTGGATTCGATGTTCTTCGATGGCCTGGAAGATGCCTACGAAGGCGGCCTGATGGGTTCGTTCGCTCAAGCAACGGCCGATACATACGGCGTGACGCGTGAAGCGATGGACGCCTTCGCTATCGAATCGCTAGCACGCGCTAACAATGCTATCGCCGAGGGCTGGTTTGAGAACGAAATCGCCCCAGTTACAATTAAGAGCCGCAAAGGCGACACGCTGGTAGCGATCGACGAACAACCCGGCAAAGCCAACCCGGGCAAGATTCCGACGCTGCGTCCGGCGTTCAAGAAAGACGGCACCGTCACGGCGGCTAACTCCAGCTCAATCTCCGACGGTGGCGCGGCCCTGATTCTGATGCGCGAGAGCGACGCGGCAGCGCGAGGCCTAACCCCGCTAGCACGCATCGCCGGCCATACCACCCACGCTCAGAAGCCATCCGAGTTTGCCATTGCCCCTATCGGTTCGATCCAGAAGCTGCTGGACAAAACCGGCTGGAGTAAAGACCAAGTCGACCTGTTCGAGATTAATGAAGCCTTTGCCGTGGTCACCATGCTCGCCACCCAAGAGCTGGGACTCGACCCTGCCAAGGTGAACGTCAGCGGCGGCGCCTGCGCCTTGGGCCACCCGATCGGCTGCTCCGGCGCACGGATTCTGGTCACGCTGATCCATGCGCTGAAGCGCTTGGGCAAGACCCGCGGTGTTGCATCGTTGTGCATCGGTGGCGGCGAAGCCACCGCCATCGCTATCGAAGCGATCTAATTCCCAGCCATTGAAATAAATCTATGCCCACTCTCAGCAGCCATGATAGCGAGCGGCTGAGAGCGGTATCGATAGTCAAAGAGAGATAACCTATGGATCTGTCGCTCACCGAAGATCAAGCCATGATTCAAGACATGGCGCGCAAGTTCGCCCAAACAGAGTTGGCACCGGTAGCTGAAAAGCTGGATCAACACGGCGATCGCGAGCTGTTTCTCGGCAACCTCAAACAGCTCGCCGAATTGGGTTTCATGGGCCTTAATGTCGATGCGCAATATGGCGGTAGCGAAGCCGGAACCGTCGCCTTCAGCCTCGTCGTCACCGAAATTGCACGCGCCTGCGCCTCGACCGCAGTCAGCGTTTCGGTCACCAATATGGTCGCCGAGGTGATTCAAGTGGTCGCATCCGACGCCCAAAAGAGTCGTTATCTGCCCAAAATCTGTAGTGGTGAATACGCCGCAGGCGGCTTCTGTCTGACCGAAACCGGCGCCGGCTCCGACCCTTCGGCGATGAAAACCCGCGCCGTCGATGATGGTGACTATTGGGTACTCAACGGTACCAAGCAGTTTATCAGCAGCGCCGAGTATGCCGGTGTATTTGTGGTCTGGGCCGTCACCGACCCCGATGCCGGCAAAGGCAAGGGGATCTCTTGCTTCCTGGTCGAGCACGATGCACCGGGGCTGAGCATCTCTAAAGCGGAAAAGAAGATGGGGCAGCACGCCTCTAGCACCAACGAAGTGCGTTTCGAAGACTGTAGAATCCCCAAAGACGCCCTCATGGGCGAGCTGAATCAGGGCTTCAAGATCGCCGTCAGCGAGCTGGCGGGCGGTCGTATCGGTATCGGGTCGCTGGCATTGGGGGTTGGACTAGCGGCGATGGACTATGGCCGTGATTACATCAACGAGCGCCAACAGTTTGGTCAAAAGCTGGCAAACTTCCAGGGCTTGCAGTGGATGCTGGCCGACGCCTACACCGAACTCGAAGCGGCACGTTTACTGTTGATGAGTGCTGCCGACACCAAGGATCGTGGTCAGCCATTCGCCAAACAGGCATCGATGGCCAAACTATTTGCCTCCGAAAAAGCCAACAGCGCCTGCTATACCGCGCTGCAACTGATGGGCGGCTACGGTTATATCAAAGAGTTCCCGCTCGAGCGTTACGCTCGTGACGTCCGGATTACCTCGATCTACGAGGGCACCAGTGAGATTCAACGGGTCATTATCGCCCGCGAACTACTGCGTGAAATCGGCTAGCTTATCGCATAACAAGGACACAGCATGAATCTGCAAGACAAAGTCATTATCGTCACCGGCGGAGCCTCCGGGCTGGGACTCGCCAGCAGCAAGCACTTGGCCCAACAGGGCGCCAAAATTGCCGCCTTCGACCTTAACAACGAAGCCGGGGAACAACTCGCCGATGAACTGGGGGCCAAAGGCTTATTCGTTAACGTCGACGTCACCGACAGCGCCTCGGTTGAAGCGGCCATCGCTCAGGTGGTCGAACGTTTCGGCGCGATTCACGGTTGTCTCAACTGCGCTGGCGTCGCCCCAGCGGGCAAGACCGTTGGTCGCAACGGTGCGCTGGCGCTGGAAAAGTTCTCCCAGGTGATCAACATCAACCTGATCGGTAGCTTCAACGTTTTACGCCTGGCTGCCGAGCAGATGGCCAACAATGAACCCGATGCCAACGGCGAACGCGGAGTCATCATCAACACCGCCTCGGTAGCTGCTTTCGATGGCCAGCTAGGACAAGCCGCATACAGCGCCAGTAAAGCGGGAGTGGTGGGGATGACATTGCCGATCGCGCGTGACCTGGCGAGTCTCGGGATTCGCATCATGTGTATTGCGCCGGGTATTTTCAATACCCCGATGATGCAAGGGATGACCGATGAGGTTCGTGATCCACTGATCAAGATGGTGCAGCACCCCAAGCGCTTCGGCGATCTGGGCGAGTACGCCTCGCTGGTGCAGCACATCATCGAAAACAGCTACCTCAACGGCGAAGTGATCCGGCTCGACGGTGCGATCAGGATGGAACCACGCTAGTCCTACGGTGCTAAAAAAGCCCTGAACGATTTACGCGCAGGGCTTTGAGCATAACCAAATCTTAGCTGTGGTGATCAGAGCACTTTACGAACGCTAAAAGCGCCGCGCAGATCGCCTTCGGCAAAACCGGTGGCTTTATCCAGCGGGTACAAAGCGTTGAGCTTGGTTGCCACTTCCGGCTTGATCTCACTGCCGTGGCAGGTCAAGCAGGCCTTTTGGGTCGGTATCGCCTGCATCATCCGGTACACCTGTTTGCCATCCTGCTCGACCACTTCGCTAAAGTGCATCCCTTTGAGCGGCTCACCGTTAGCCTGACGCGCTTGAAACTGCTCTAACACGCCCTGCTCCCATTGATCGGCTTGGTTATCCTGGTTGCGAACGCGTAGCGCGGTACGCGAGATATCCATACCCTGCTGTCGACTGGCCTGATCGGTCAAAGGAATCGCTTGAGTGTTACAGGCTGCGATGGCACCGACAGGGCCTTCCGCTTTCATCGCCCCTTTGACCTCTTTCATCAAGGCTCCACCCAACGATTTGACAGTCTGCTTAGCGCTAGCATCCAACGGATGAGGGTCACTGGCCAACGCCATATTGCTCCCTCCTAAACAGAGACCCAGGGAAACGATCTTAGCCATCTTGGCGATACAGTGAGCCTTCATAACAGGTCCTTATGCAATACATGAGAAAAAGCTAATATTAGCATCGACTAATTCTAATTAAAAACTGAAAAGCACCAGAGAAGCGAAACAGCTCGCTACAACAGCAACCAGCTGCAGCAAGCAGCCAGCAGTACGGTCAGCAGAAACGGCCTACGCCAACCGCTGCTAGACGTCTCATCCAATGAAGCACTGCATAACGGACAAAATGATAACCAAGACTCTGCACCGACTTGAGATTTGTTGCGATTGCGTCGCAATTTAGGCAGCACCATTTTCTGACAGTCATCACAGCGACGATACTCGGGGCCTAGACTCGGTTCATCCACTACAGGAGCTTTAGACGCTTGCGCCGCTTCGAGTTGCTGGGTCCGTTTTGCTGCTCTTTTCTGCGCGTGTGATTGATAACAATCGTGCAAGGTGCCCTGGCCACGAATAAACTGGGGATCTCGATCTAAAACGACTTGGCCGGCTCGATACCCATCAAGAGTAGCGATCAGCACAAAGCTGACGGCATCGCCTAGTTGAGGGGGCAGACTACCAACCAGATCAATGGTTCGAAAACCAAATTGGCGATTAGCCAGTTGGATCACGCCCCCACCTTCGAGTTCATTAAGCTCGACAACAGCGCCCTGCAAACGCTTGGTTCGAAGCGAGGTTGGCGCGTCAAGGGGACGAGTAGGGGCTTTGGTAAAATCGTGAGAATGACTGCGTTCCATGCAACTCTCCAGTGCGCTTGGCAACTAGCGCATGTACATCCACTGTAGACAAATCGATGGCGCTTCAAGCCATCGACAAACTATACCAGCTCTTAATCAACTTATTAAAATGAAGATTTTTCTAGCAACGGGGTTAGCAGTAACCCCAGCACGCAGAAATAACTTAACCCCCAACTGATCGACCGCGGCGTTGCCCAATCCATCAGATAACAGAGTTGATAGAGCAAGCGCAAAGCCAGGTAGCTTAAACACAACACGGAAACCAAGGCCGAGGCTCCACCTAGCCACTGAGCGACCAGCACCGCTACGGCAAACATCGGATAAGCTTCGATCATATTCTGATGCGCCGCCCAGGCGCGATGTACCGCTCCCGGTTGCAACTGTTGCTGCTGCAAGCGGGGGTGATGGTTATCGTAAGCCTTACTGCGGGCTATCAAAATATTCATCGGTGCTTTGCTCAGCACCACCCACAGGGTCGCGGCAAACAAGCACCACAAAGGGATCGTCATCATAGCCTTCCTCTCATTGTTGGTTCGATTCCCCCATCGGTCGCATCAAAGCAGGTCGTTGAGCATCAAGCCGATACCGATCCGGTTTTGGCTGTGGTTATAGTCGATCAAGGTATCACCGTAGCCACTGAAAAACTGGGTGTAGAACCGAACATGGCTGGTTAACGGGTAACTCCAGCCCAGTTCCAGACTGCCCTTACCGGTACTCCAGTTGTAGCGTGAGAGCGCAGTAAACACCTGATTGCGCGCTTTGTAGGCCAGACTCAAGCGATAGTGGCCGAGGTAATCGGTGATATCAGGATTATCATCATCGTCGCTGGATTCCGGAATGCGGTACCAGGGTTTAAAACTAACGACCCAGCGATTGCGTTCTACCGCGAAATTGGCGTAGAGGCGGTTCCAGCTACGCGATAGGGGTTCGCTTTGACCGTTGGATTGATGGTTGATACCGACCTCAAACCAATCAAAGTTCCAACCGTCCCACTCCATCTGCGGTAAAAGCACCAAAAATAGCTGGGGTTCATAATTGGTTTCGCGGAACGGTGCCGAGATATCGCTATTGGCTGCCTGCCATAAAGCCAGTTGAGTGTAGGATGCCGATAACGCCGTGCGCGAGCCGAAAATGCCGCGCCAGATCGGAAACATCAGGCTGAACTGGTATTTGGCCTCGGTCTGGTCAAGCTGATCCGCGCTGCTCCTGCCTGCCTGGCGGTATGGTTCACGGTTAATATCGTTGGTATAGCTCCACAGCAGGTAGTTTTGCTCATAAGGCATCAGCGCGAACGGATCGTCGCGGATCTCCAGCATCGAACCGATACGCGCACCCAGCGCCGTGTCACTCTGCTTATACTCTTGCGCCGCACGATCCAACTCCTCACGATCGCGGCTAACGGTCTGCTCCAGAAACAGCGGCTCAGCCAAGACCGAAGCAGGCCACAACGCCATCACGGCTAACCCTATCGCGACGATATATCGAAAAAAACGCACTCAAATCTCCCTACTCAAACACCGAGGCGATGCTATCACAGCCGATCACAGGGAAACATCAGAACCGCCTGCGGCGAAACCGCGGCAGACCTAGGCAGGCTATCAGGCAGTTAAAAAGTGTCTGCGGACCGCCGATTCCAGGCAAAAAATGACCACAAAAGCGCAGTTCAAGTGAGTACTTTGAGGTCATTATTAACGACGTAACACAGCTAGATTTTCAACAACCGGCTATGCGAG
>JBALWS010000219.1:0-3047 GCA_036960405.1 Halopseudomonas sp.
AGGAGGCTCTTTAAGCGACTCTCTGGGCTGACACCTAGCCAATATCGAAGGATGTTCCAACCCGTGATTGGATTATAATTTTATTGGCCGTCTTCTTACTTGTGAAAAACTATGCCGCACTTCGGAGTTGAATTCGCGGGGGATCAAAATCGAGAACCTCGTTCATATACCCACTTTAAAGTTTAGGCACGTCACGTTTTTTGCTCTTCATTTCTGAATCTTTCAGCGCTGCAATGAGATCTTTAGTTTCTTTACTGTTCATCAATCCGGCTTTCTGATCCGAAATTTTGACTGAGAGTGACCGAACAAAGTTTGTACCAGTAACTAAGTTTAATTTGGCATAAACCCAAGTGCCGCATCCCCCTGTAGTATTTAGCAGAGGAAAGTTCTCCCCCAGCCTTCCGTCGCAATACTGCTCCAGATAACTGTCAACCTCGTGCCTGAAATTACCATTGTCGTCATACACCCATTTGATGCCACTATGTGAAGTTTCTTCAGTAAAAACTGCCCCATACTTATCTTTAAGCCTTTCGATAATTTTTTTATCCTCAGGCGCGTCATCTTTAGTAAACGTCAAACTCCTCTGAATGCTATAGAGCGTATTGGATGCGGGGGGCTTTAAGAAATGGAACCCAAACGATTCATTACCGCCTTGAACATAGGCCTGTATTTCGTAGACATGCTCAGGCAGATTGTCTTTGTTAACATTCTGCACAACATCCACTGTGCCTTGTTTGATAACTTCAGACTTATTGTATTGGCTTGCAGGGATGCTGTTATAGACCTTGATTTTAAAATCGTCCCGATAGCTCAGCAATTTCTCCCGTACTTCGTCTGGCGACATTCCTACCCTAAAGCCTATTACATCGAGGTTGGCGATAGGCTCACCAACGGCTTGCGGTGCGAATATACAGATGAAAATAGATGCCAGAGAAATCTGGCGGAGTTTGTCTAGAAACTTCATGATATTCCCCCTATACAGGTAGCCAAATCCACTATGCTGCTAGAGAATATTAGTGCATAAATAGAGGTTAGCCTGTCAAAATTCTGCTTAGGTTCGGCGGTCCAGGGGTTGGACAATGTTCTGCATTGGGGCGTTAAGATCCGTAGACCCCCGCCCAAACCTACATCTTTGTTATGGCTGCTTTATTGTGACGCAAAACCCGCCAACACGAAGCTCTGCTGGCCGCAACGGTTAGCTCAAACATCGCCTTTTTCATGGGTAGATCTGATCGAGCTTAGTCGGTTACTGAGCGGTCCAGCCACCATCCACCGGTAGCGCGCCGCCGGTCATTGATGCAGCCGCATCGCTGCACAGAAACACCACTAGCTGCCCCAGTTGCTCGACGGTGACAAACTTCTTGGTGGGTTGGGCTTTGAGCAGCACATCCTGTTTGACCGCTTCTTCGCTGATACCACGCGCTTTGGCGGTATCGGGAATTTGCTGCTCTACCAGCGGCGTCAACACGTAACCAGGGCAGATGGCGTTGACGGTCACTCCGTGCTCGGCGGCCTCCAATGCTACCGTCTTGGTCAGCCCGACAATACCGTGCTTGGCGGCGACATAGGCTGACTTGTACGGTGATGCGACCAAACCGTGGGCGGAGGCAACATTGATGATTCGGCCCCAGCCCTGATTTTTCATCCCTGCCAGGCAGTGCTTGATGGTATGAAACGAGCTGGATAGGTTGATTGCGATGATCGCGTCCCACTTTTCGGTTGGGAACTCGTCGATTGGCTGTACGTGTTGGATGCCGGCGTTATTGACCAGAATATCGACCTGGCCGAAGGCCGCTATCGCCTGCTCTACCATGGCCGCTATCTGATCGGGTTGGGTCATGTCCGCATCGCTATACAGCACCTGAACGCCGTAGGCCTCGGCTAGATTGCTGCGAATCTGTTCGATCTGTTGGCTGTCGCCGAAACCATTGAGCATCACATCGATACCCTGCTTGGCGAGGGCGGTCGCAATACCTAGGCCGATTCCGCTGGTTGAGCCGGTAACGATGGCGCTTCGGGAGTGGGGCATCGGTGGATCTCCGTGTTGGTGTTTTTTGTGGTGTCGTGGTGACAGTTTGGCTATATAGCTTAGCCAGTTATGTGCCAAAAGAGTAATTCCTCTATATAACAATTGCTTGCTTTATTTGATGGGGCAATTGCTGGTTGATCTGAATCTTTAGGTGATCAGAAAGCCTGACAGCTGTCGTGTTATCGAGACAACAGGGTGCCGGATCTTGGCGATTTGAAGGCCTGGCGTGTTGAAACCGGATTAAGAGAGTTGTGACAGGGTAGGTGTGGCTATATATTTGTTTGATGAATGTATGTGGCTAATTGTTTGGTTTTATAAATTTATACCGGAGCTGCTGATGAATATCACTCACAAACAGTTACGCGCCTTTGTCGCCGTTGCCCGGACCCGAAGCTTTGCCGAAGCCTGTGGTGTGGTGTACCTATCGCAGCCCGCGTTGAGTATTGCCATTAAGAACCTGGAAGAGGCTGCTGGCGGTCGTTTGTTGGCGCGTACCACTCGCACCCTGGCGCTGACCCCAGAGGGAGAGGCGTTCTATCCAGTGGCGCTGCAACTGCTGGCGGATTGGGACGCGGCGATCGAAGATCTGCAAAACTCGTTTGCACTACGGCGGGGAAAGGTGACGGTTGCAGCGATGCCATCTTTTGCCTGCAACCTGTTACCGCAAGCTATCAAAGCGTTTCGGGAGCAATACCCGGCGATCAACGTTACTGTTAATGATGTGGTAGCCGAAGAAGTGGTCGGGTTGGTACGTAGTGGCCGGATGGAACTGGGGGTGACGTTTGATCCGGGTGACTCGGAAGATCTGTTGTTCGAACCGTTGTTCGAGGACCGTTTTGTCGCGGTGCTGCCACCGGATCATCCATTGCTGGCAAAGCGGACGATCGAATGGTCCGAGCTGGCTGCTAATGACCTGGTGCTATTGCAGCGTCCATCGAGCATCCGCTTATTGATTGAGCAGCATATGGCGGATGCGGGGCTCGTTCCGTCGGCCATTTTTGAGGCCCACCAGTTGGCG
>JBALWS010000220.1:0-3005 GCA_036960405.1 Halopseudomonas sp.
GGTTGTAAGCGAACCTGCAGCTCCACAGCATGCGGCAGGGATTCGGGCGACGGTTGCAAGCTATACAACACCCCGCCGCGCTGGGAGTGTTCAATGATGCTGCGTTTTTCATCGGCGCGCTGCAGTTGCCAAACCCCCAAGCCGATCAGCACAGGTAACAGGGTTAACCCCAGCAACACACAGACCAGCTTGAGACGAATCGAAGTAAACCGGGCCTGCTTGATTAAGCCAGTATCAGCGTCTTTACTCATAAGCATCACAGCACTCATGGAGCGGTACCGATGTTCAAATTGTTATTGCTGATCGTATTCGGAGCCATCGTTGTCAGCCTATTTACCGCTCTGTATTTCCTGATTACCGATTCGGGGTCCAGCCAGCGCACCGTTAACAGCTTGGCGGTCCGAGTTCTGCTGAGCCTGCTACTGGTGGGGCTATTGGTGTATGGCTTCTACAGCGGTCAGTTGTGACCACAGTATTTTTAACCTTTAGCACCACCTCACTTAGAGGATGTAGACGAACAAAAACAGCCCCACCCAGACCACGTCGACAAAGTGCCAATACCAACTGACCGCCTCAAAACCGAAATGGTTATCCGCAGCAAAATGGCCTTTGACCACCCGCAACAAGATCACAATCAACATAAAAGTACCGAGGGTGACGTGCAGGCCGTGAAAGCCGGTCAGAATAAAAAATGTCGCGCCACAGATACCCGACTTGAGCGTCAGCCCCAGCTCGGTATAGGCCGCAACATATTCTTCAACCTGGAAAAACAGAAACGTCAGGCCCAGCAGCACCGTCAACCCCAACCACAGCTTTATTGTGCCCCGCTTACCCTGTTTGAGTCCTTTATGGGCAATGGTCAGGGTGACGCTGGAGCTGAGTAGCAATACGGTATTGAGCAGCGGAATCCCCCAGGGACTGATCACTTCTCGCGGACCGGGGAAACGCTCCATATCGGGTGTTTGCATCAGCGGCCACTGAGCACTAAAGCCCTGCCATAACTGGTTGGCCAAGGCTTTATCGCCCTCGCCGCCCAACCAGGGCACGCTAAAATTACGCACGTAGAACAGCGCGCCAAAAAAAGCGGCGAAGAACATCACTTCTGAAAAAATAAACCAGCTCATGCCCCATCGAAACGACCGGTCCATCTGCGCGCTATAAAGCCCTTGATGACTCTCGTGCACCACATTGGCGAACCAGCTAAATATTACCCAGGACATCAATATCGCCCCGCCAATTAACAGCATGCGCCCTAAGCTACTGCCGCCTTGGTCCATCCCATTGATAGTCGTGGCGGCACCGAATGCCATCAAGAACAAACCGATAGAGGCAAAAATCGGCCAATGGCTACTTGTTGGAACGTAATACGTCGTTGTCGTGGAAGTGTTCATAACGCGATTCTCCTATCAGCCGCCACCGGCCCTTTAACCGGCTTGGCGGTGATATCGAACAGGGTGTAAGACAGCGTAATCGTCTGAATATGCGCAGGGATTTGCGGATCGATCATCAGTACCAACGGCATCTGCTGACTAGCCTTTGATGCCAGCAATTGGGACTCGAAGCAGAAACAGTTAATTTTGTGAACGTATTGGGCCGCCTCGGACGGTGCCACACTGGGCACGGCCCGCGCTACCATCTCGCGCTTAGTCGGATTGGTAGCCAGGTAATGGGTTTGTCGTTGTTCACCGGGATACACCGTCAGCTCACTCGAAACAGGATAAAACTGCCACGGCATCCCTTCATTATTAACAGCGATCAGTTGCACCCGAATCTGCCGCGACAGGTCAACCTCGACCGGTTCGGTTAGCGCGCCATTACGGGTTACCTTGCCGTTGATGCCGGTCACCCGGCAGAACACGTCGTACAGCGGGGCCAACGCGAAGCCAAAGCCAAACATCAGCAGCGCCGCAATAATCAGACGGCGAACCGTGATCATCGGATTGGGCGCTGAATCGGTCATGTTAACGACCTCCAGATTTCATCGGTTGATCAATATCGGGGGGCTCGGAGAAGGTGTGGTACGGCGCCGGCGACGCCAATGTCCACTCCAACCCTTCAGCAGCTTCCCATACCCGCTCGTCGGCCTTGTCGTTACCTCGGATGCAGCGGATCAGGTTATAGACGAATAGCAGTTGCGAGAAACCAAACAGAAACGCGCCGACCGAGGCGACCATATTGAAGTCGGCAAACTGCAATGCGTAATCGGGAATCCGCCGCGGCATCCCGGCCAGACCGATAAAATGCATCGGGAAAAAGGTCAGATTGACGCCAACAAACGACAGCCAAAAATGCCACTTTCCCATCGCCTCGTCGTAGTAATTGCCGGTCCACTTGGGCAGCCAGTAATAGACTCCGGCCATGATCGCGAACACCGCACCGGGAACCAGCACATAATGAAAATGCGCCACCACAAAATAGGTATCGTGGTACTGAAAATCGGCCGGTGCGATCGCCAACATCAGTCCAGAAAAGCCACCGATAGTAAACAGCACCACGAAGGCGATCGAAAACAGCATCGGCGTTTCGAAGGTCATCGAGCCGCGGAACATGGTGGCGACCCAGTTAAATACCTTCACCCCGGTCGGCACCGCGATCAGCATGGTACTGAACATAAAGAACATCTCACCGGCCAGCGGCAAGCCGACTGTGAACATATGGTGCGCCCAGACGATAAACGACAGGAACGCGATCGACGAAGTGGCGTAAACCATCGACACGTATCCAAACAACCGTTTACGCGCGAAGGTCGGAATGATCTGCGACACGATACCGAAGGCCGGCAGAATCATGATGTAGACCTCGGGATGGCCAAAGAACCAGAAAATATGCTGAAACAGCACCGGGTCACCGCCACCAGCGGCATCGAAGAAGCTGGTACCAAAGTGGATATCCATCAGCATCATCGTCACCACTCCAGCCAATACCGGCATCACCGCGATCAACAAGAAAGCGGTGATCAACCAAGTCCAGACGAACAGCGGCAGTTTCATCATCGTCATACCCGG
>JBALWS010000059.1:0-25747 GCA_036960405.1 Halopseudomonas sp.
ATAGATACTGCATTGGGCACCTGCGTAAAGCGCCAGCAATACACCGGCAACGTGTTCGAGCAATACGCTCAGCGGCAGCAAGCAGGTGTGACGCTCAATGTTGAGGGGCTCGATCTGTTCGAATAACGATTGGCACAGGCGGTCGAGTGACCGGCTGCTCAGGCAGACCCCTTTGGGGTGACCGGTGGTGCCCGAGGTAAAGGTGATCAAACCGGTCGCTTCGGGGCGTGACAGCGGCAGCTGTGCCAAACGCGAATGAGGACAGTTGCGGCGAACGGCACCGCTGTGGATATCCGGTCGCAGAATGGTTTCGATGCCGAGCGCATCGAGTCTCGATACCCGATCGCAGATCAGTAGTTCGATACCGCAGCTATCGAGCAGGTGATAAATCTGCTCGGTGCTGAAAAACAGCGGGATCGGGGTGACACAGATACCGGCATCCATGGCTGCCAGTTGGCAGATGATCCAGTCGGGACTGTTGTCCATTAACAGTGCAAGCTGGTTAAAACCGCTGGCTTGCAGGCGTAGGCTCAGAGCTTCGATACGGCGTTGTAGTTCGGCGTAACTGAGCGTGGCCTGGCTGCTTAGTAATGCAGGCTGGTCGGGTTGCTGCTGGGCATGCTGTGCAATGCGGTTAAGAATCAGCGAGGCTGACGCGGGTTCTTTGCTGGGCTGCATCGGCTGTAACATGTTAACGCCCAACCCTAATCTGAGTGTCGCTGAGCGGGCCGTGACTGCTGAGAAGTTGGCGCATCAGCGCGCGATTTTTGCGGAGCCTAGCGATCCCTTTGCCAATATGGCCTGCCATCACCAAGGGTTGTTCCTGGTAGTAACGCCCCCAGCGTGCCGGGTCTTGCTGCAGGCGATCGGGATCTGCTGCGGCCAGGGGGATCAGCTCCAGGCCGATGCCCAGCTTGTGAAAGCTGTTCAGTACCCGAGGCGTCACGGTGATCACCAGCCACTCAAAGCCTTGCTGGTAGTAGAAGGGAGCCAACGACAGGATCAGTTGTCGGGTCCAGCCACTCGAGCATGAGGCCAGATTGCCGACCTCGAGTATTTGCTCGCGACTGACCTTGGTAGCGGAGGTTTGGCTAAGGGTCTGCTCGATCGGCAGGTCGAAATACTGCTCAAGAAACAGTGCCCCAGTGGCTGCGGATTGGTAGCCCACTGCCGCCTGGATCTGCTGCTCGTTGTCGACCAGGGCGATCAGATGATCCGCGTAAACCTCGATCGAGGCGTCGTAATCATGGTGAAAGCAGCGCTGGATAAATCGGGCCACCTGACGGCGGTTATGCGGCTGTTCTATCTGGACGATATGGTTGCTATCGGGCAGTAATTTAAGCGACTCGGCGGCAGTCATTATCGATTCCTCTGGTAGATAGAATCGATGCTAGAGGAGTTTTCTTAAGAAACGCTTAAGACGGTTTGTGTCGATTGTATCTCTGCTGTTGGTATTAAATCTGACGTAGCCGAAGCATGGCGGTGGTATCGGTGGTATAAAGGGCGCCATGAGCGCTGCAGCGAAACATAATTACTCCGGTTATTCGGATATCGAAGCCTACCTCGAAGCGGTGTGGCACGAGAAAGGGCTCAGCGATAACACGTTGTCGTCCTATCGCCGTGACCTGAAAGCCTTCGCCGCTTGGTTGGCCGAGTCGGAACAAACGCTGATGGAGGCCGAGCGCGCCGATATTCTGCGCTATCTGAATGTCCGCCTGCGCAAACGCTACAGCCCCTCTTCGACCGCGCGAATGCTCTCCTGCCTGCGCGGTTTTTTTCGTTACCAGTTGCGCGAGCAGCAGATCGAACACGACCCGACGCTGCAGGTAGAAAGCCCCAAGCTAGGGCGGCCGTTGCCCCAGGTGCTGACCGAAGTCGAGGTCGATGAGCTATTGGCCGCACCCGATCCGCAAGACCCGATCGGCTTTCGTGATCGGGTGATGCTGGAGCTGTTGTACGCCTGTGGGCTGCGGGTCACCGAACTGATCTCACTGCAGGTGTCGATGGTGAATATGCGCCAAGGCGTGGTGCGGGTGATGGGTAAGGGCAGCAAGGAGCGGCTGGTGCCGCTGGGGGAGGAGGCACTGGAGTGGCTGGCACGCTACCTACGCCAAGGGCGGGTGATGTTGCTCAAGCGGGCCGACAGTGAGGTGTTGTTTCCTAGCAGTCGCGGCCAGCAGATGACCCGGCAAACCTTCTGGTATCGGGTTAAGCACTATGCCGCCGAGGCGGGGATCGATAAACCCATATCACCGCATACGTTACGCCATGCTTTTGCTACCCATCTGCTCAATCACGGCGCCGATTTGCGGGTGGTACAGCTGCTGCTGGGGCACAGCGACCTGTCGACCACACAGATCTATACCCATATTGCTCAGCAGCGTTTACAATCCTTGCACCAAAAACACCATCCGCGCGGCTGAACTTGTGGCTGGGGCAGGACTCTAAACTCCACATTGAACATTTTCGTTTTATAAAATCCGAGGTAATCATGCGTTTATCGGCTTATTTACTTTCCTTAGCAGTGCTGGCAACCAGCCATCTTGCGCTTGCTGCTCCTGTTACCGAGTCAATGACTCAGCAGATTACTCAAAACCTGAAAGTGGTGAATGAAGCGATTCAGGTACGCTCTATCAAACCGTCGCCGATCGACGGCCTGTACGAGGTGGAGATCGATACCGGAGAGATCATCTTTACCAGTGCCGACGGTGAGCATTTTGTACTGGGTAAGTTGTTCCAGATTCAAGGGCAACGTTTTGTTAACCTCAGCGAGCAGCGTAAAAAAGGTCAGCGTGCCGAAACCCTGAAAACCCTCAACACCGACGATATGGTGGTGTTCTCGCCCGAGGGTGAAACCAAAGCGGTGGTTTATGCCTTTACCGATGTTGATTGTGGCTACTGCCAGAAGTTGCACAGCGAGATGGCCGAATACAATGGTCTGGGTATCGAGATCCGTTATCTGGCCTACCCGCGTGCCGGTCTGAAGTCGCGGACTTACCAGGACATGGTGTCAGTCTGGTGCGCCGATGATCGCAAAGCGGCGATGACCACAGCCAAGTCGGGCGGCCAAGTACCTATTAAAGAGTGCGATAACCCGGTTGCGGAGCATTACGCAATGGGCAGCGATTTTGGTGTAACCGGCACCCCCGCGTTGGTATTTGAAGATGGTTCGTTGATGCCGGGGTATCTGCCTGCGGCCAAGCTGGCTTCGTACCTGCAACAGGAGATGTAATCGATTCAAGAGTCGGTTGGGTTGATCCGAAACCGCCTCAGTCCTTGGCTGAGGCGGTTTTTTTGTCCTTTCAATAGCGGCGATGGGTGTTAGCCTTGGTCTTATCTGCTAGCTTCTAAGCTGTCGATTTAGCTTGGATATCTTATGTCATCGATCCGCGTTAGCCAGCTCAGCGTTTACCCGATCAAATCCACCAGCGGTATCCACCTCAACCATGCTCTGGTTGAAGAGAAGGGGCTGGCCTTTGATCGTCGTTTTGTCGTCGCCCGCCCCGATGGCCGTTTTATCACCGCCCGTAGCCATCCTAAACTGCTGCAACTGCATAGCGCGCTGATTGCCGATGGGCTGCATATCAAAGCACCCGATATGGAGGCGCTGGATCTGTATTACAGCCACTTCGATGACGACTATTGCGAGCTGACGATTTGGAGCGATGCGCTGCAAGGTCAGCACTGCGGTCAACAGGCCGATGACTGGTTCAGTCGCTATATGGGCGAGCCGCTACAGCTACTGTTTTTCGGATCGCAAAGCCATCGCCAGCGGGCTTCGCACCGGGGCATCAATGATGGTCAGGTTAGTTTTGCCGACGGATATCCGCTGCTGCTGATTTCGCAGGCCTCGCTGGATGATCTCAATCAGCGCTTGGAAACAGCGGTTGGGATGGAGCAGTTTCGGCCAAACCTGGTGCTCAAAGGCTGTCCGCCCTTTGCCGAGGATAGCTGGCAGCGGATCCGCATCGGCGAGGTCGAATTTGAACTGACCACGCCTTGCTCGCGCTGCATCCTGACCACCATAGACCCGGTTAGTGCTCAAGCCGATGCCCGTCAGCAACCGCTGGCAACCCTGGCGCGTTATCGTAAAGGCGATGATGGCCAGGTCTATTTTGGGCAGAATCTGGTGGCGCTCAATCGTGGCAAAATTTCACTGTACGACCCGGTCGAAGTGCTGCAGACCCGCACGGCTACTAGCTACCCCGATGATGCACCGCTGAGGGTGCCATCGCCGCCACCGTTGCACCGGTGGCAGCCAGGCGAACTGGCAACGCTTGAGTGTGTGGCGATTCGTCTTGAAACGGAGGATGTGAAAACCTTGGTATTCAAGATGTGCGATCCGCTAACCGTGCACTATCAACCGGGTCAGTTTATCGGCCTGGAATTGGAACTCGATGGTGTGCCGCTGCATCGCAACTATACCCTGTCGAGTCCACCTAGCCGCCCCGACCGTTTGTCGATTACGGTAAAGCGGGTTGAAGGTGGCCGAGTATCAAACTGGCTTAACGACCAGCTAGCAGTGGGTGATCAACTTCGAGCACGGGCGCCGGCGGGTGACTTCCACTGCTTTGTCGCCCCGCAAGACAAGTTGTTGTTGCTCTCCGCCGGCAGCGGTATCACCCCTATGTTGTCGATGTTGCGCTGGATGACCGATCTGCAGTTGGATAATGACATTGTGTTTTTGCACAGTGCGCACAGCGAAAAAGATCTGATTGCCCGCCAGGAGATAGAGCTGCTAGCCAAGCAACATGGCCGCTGTGAGGTGATCTACACCCTGACCCAAGCCGCTGCCGGCGAGTTGCGCTGCTTTCGTGGCCGACTCGACAGGTCCATGCTAGAAACCGTATCGGCACTGTCTCAGCGTCAGGTTTATGTCTGTGGTCCGCATCCGTTTATGGCGCGTGCCAAGCAATTGCTCGAGGGGCTTGGGTTGCCCGAGTCGCACTATTTTGAGGAGAGTTTTGGGGTGCGAGAGGGCGATCGAGGCACTGTTGCGGCGCCACCCAAAGCGGTCAAAATTCTGTTTGATTCCTGGGATAGCCTGGTCGATGGCGATAGTCAACGCACCCTGCTTGAGCAGGCCGAGCAAGCTGGCGTCGCGATTCCCTTTTCCTGCCGGGGTGGTTTTTGCGGCAGCTGCCGAGTCAAACTCGAAAGCGGCGAGGTGGAAGTGCTGGAAGACTCCGGCTTGAACGACACCGATAAGTCAGCAGGCTATGTGCTGGCTTGTAGTTGCCGCCCTAAGACCGACCTGGTGATAACCCAGGGCTGAACTGCTGCTGTCCTGGACGACTAGAGCTGATCTACCTTAGCCAGCATCGCTACCCCTTGGCGGTAGCCCAGGCCACCGTTGCCGTGGACGATGCCGCAGTGTTCGTCGCCGCTCAGTAGACAGTGGTGCATGCTGATCAGGGCGTTCAGTGCCGGGTTGTTCCAGGCAGCTTTGGCCAGGTTCATGCCGCCGGTGACAGTGATGCTATGTTGCTGTAAAAATTCAGGAATCTGTTCTAGCAGATCGACCAAACCGGATGCCAACAGAAAGGCCATCGGTACCACCGGGTAGCAGGTATAGGCTTCGAGCAGCGCATCACCCTGTTTGAACGTTTTGGCAAAGTCGATCTCAGCCTCGCTGCAACATTCCAGGTAGGCCTCACGCAGGTGGTCGTAGCGGGCTATCTGGTTGATATGTTCGGGTCCGTCCTGCTCCAGTCGACTCAAGCCCACCCCTTTCACCTCTATCATCGCCTCGGCTTTGCAGTCGAGCTGCTGCGCTACTGATTCGTTGACGATCAGTAAGCGACCTTGGAAGTCGATCAGCGGGTTGGCGCAATCGATACCGCGAAACAGCGAGGTGATCGGCTGGTGCCAGCGTTCGTTGGGCAACAGTTCGGCGGAGAAGTCGTCACTCAGCGCGTTGCGGTAACTCAGCGTGTAGTTATCGAACAGCGCATGGGCGATCTGGCGGAAGGTGGGTTCATCGATCTGGTGTTGTTCTAAAAAGCGTTGTGCCAGATCGGTATAGGCATCCATTACCGGACCGAATACCGCCATTTTCTCTAGCCGCTGGTGGCGCGAGTAGCCGGTTTTGATGTTGTCTTCGCCGCAGATGATTACCGCTGGTTGGCCCTGTTTGATCAGCTCGCAGGCGTGGCTCAGTGCTTCGATAGGTGCGCAGCCGCTGCGGAAGTGGTCAGGGCGTTCGGGGCTGTGCCAGTCAACGCTGAGTGGATCGATATGTAGTTGGTGAATCGATAGGCCTAGCTGCTCGATGCGTTGTTCTAGCTCTAAGCAGTGAGCCATCGAACCCACATTATCGAGGGATTTAGCGGCGGAGATAATTAGCGAGCGTGACATAAGGATGGGCTGATCGATGGCGACTGGGGCCAAGATTGTAGCAGATGCCCGGTCTATTGAACGCTATTCAGCTTAGCCCCCATGCATTTGATCACTCAGCAACTGTCGCCATTAGATTTGACCTTGATCGTTTGGGTCTCGCCGCTCACTCCGGGGAAGTTTTCAAACAGCGCGGTTAACATCTCATCGAAAATGGGGGTGATCGCCTTGCAACGATGGCTACTTTTGGCTCGCCCTTCGTAGATGGGCTTGGGCTGATCGGTCGCCAGGCTGGCTCGTTCGACGATATTCAGGGCGATCGTGTTGGAATAGAGGGTTTCGCTGGTGGTGGTATCGACCGAGCCATAAACGCCCCCCCGGTATCCCGCTCGGCCTCTGCTGGCGCCTATTCCTAGCGATGAGGTGGGTTGGCTGGATACCTCGGTGCGGCCCCCGTCAATGCCGTAGCTCAGAAACGCGACATAATCAGTGTCCGCATCGGGCCCTCTGACATCAAAACCCTGAGCCTCTAGGTGTTGCGCCAACACTGTCTGATGGTGCTCAAATTCCAGCGTTCCCTGGACCGTGTCGTTGCCGGCGGCGATGCGTATGGATCCGATATCTGACGGGCTCAGCTGGTGAAAACTGGTAACGGTCGTCTGGACGTTGCTACAGCCGGCGATGACCAGCAGTAACAAGCCGATGCTGTAGTGGCGAATGGTCGGCAAGCGTGGGCTGGGGAATCTCATCGTTTACTCCGATCAAATAGGTAGGCAACAGTATAGTGGTTCTCCCAGAAGGTTTTTAAATAGCTGCTTTTAAGTGGTGTATACCCATTACCGTGACAAAATTAATAGGCTTGACCTGGCGCTGCATTCGGAGTTTTATGAGCGAAATTGTTAATCAATTACCGCCATATTGATTCGGCATAAAGTATCTAAGGAATTGCTCTGTGAGTCTGATTACCGTCCCTGTTGCTTATGTTCATTCTTTGATTAAGTCGCTGGAAGCTAACCCGGTTGAATTGGGTGAATTGCTGGCTGCTGCGGAAATCAGCGAGCAGGAGTTGCAGCAACCCGAACTATCGGCGGCTAAGTACGGCAAGTTGTACCAGAAGGCGATGTGGCTGATGCGCGACGAGTCTTACGGTATGCCCAGCGGCGGTAAAGTTCCCAACGGCACTTTTCGGATGATGTGTCTGTGTTGTATTCACTGTCTCAAATTGGGCGATGCGATGCAGCGCTGCAGCGATTTTTACGAGATCTGCCAGGGCGCCAGAATTAAACCGACGTTGGAGTTCAGAGGCAAGCAAGCGGTGGTCAACATGGGGCCGCTAGAAACCGTATCAGAGCAGGAATTTAAACAGATCATGGCGGGCTATAGCACCACCTCGATCCGTACCGCGCTGTCTGCCTGGCACCATTTTCAATGTTGGCTGGTGGGGCGACGCGTGAAACTGGCCTCGGTCAGTTTTGCCTTTGCTCGGCCCAAGGATGCGGCAGACTATGAGGTACTGTTTCAAGCCCCGGTTAAATTCAATCAACCGAACAATCAGCTTCGCTACGACCTGAGCCAGATGGAGCTGCCGTTGGTGCAGACCGAGCAGACGCTGGAGGGTTTTCTTAAAACGGCTCCCTATCAATTACTGGTGATGGTCGATAGTGATAATAGCCTGCGGGCTGAGGTGCGCTCACTAATCGGGCGAGATTTTAGCCGCCCGTTGCCCAGTGCTGAGCAAGTAGCCGAATCGCTGCATATGTCGGTGACAACGCTGCGTCGAAGGTTGCAGTCTGAAACGACGTCGTACCAGAAAATCAAAGACGAATGCCGTCGCGAAGCGGCGACCAACTATCTCAGCTGTCCGGAACTGACCAACACCGATATCGCCCATCTGATGGGGTTTGATGAAACCAGCGCCTTCTTTCGATCGTTCAAAAAATGGACCGGGATGACTCCCGGAGTCTACCGTAAGAGCGTGCTATAAATAGTAAGCAAATATATTAATCAGCTGAATGTAGTCTATTTGGAGGTGCTAGCGGTAGGCTTAGATTATCGCTGAGTAGACCGTTTTTGTCAGTAATATGACCGCTATTGCCATTGTCTGTGACTGTGCCTAGCGGCCACAATGCCTCATCCCAAATAGGCCTAGAGGCTTTGGGGCAATAATAACCATCCCCTCCGATCGACTCGGATAACCGGAAATGGGTGAATAAATGATCTATCAAGGACAATCCATACAGGTCATCGCATTGGAAGATAACTTCTTCGAAATGCGTTTTGACAATCAGGGCAGCCCGGTCAATGTATTTGATGAGGTGACCCTCGATGATCTTAAAGCGGCAGTCGAGGCGTTGGCCTCTCAGGCTAGCCTGGCTGGCGTATTGATCACCAGTGCTAAAGCGATGTTTATCGCAGGTGCTGATATCAACATGTTTAGCAGCACCTTCTCCAAGACTGACGAAGAGATCGTGGCGATGAACCTGGAGTTTAATCGCCGTTTCAGCGCCCTGGAGGATCTTCCTTGCCCGACCGTTGTGGCCATTAATGGTATGGCGTTGGGTGGTGGTTTTGAGCTTTGCCTGGCTGCCGATTACCGCGTGATGGCCGACAGTGCCAAAGTGGGCTTGCCCGAGACCAAGCTGGGCATCTTCCCAGGCTGGGGCGGCACGGTACGTTTGCCGCGCTTGATCGGTGCCGATAACGCGATCGAGTGGATCTGTTCAGGTAACGAGAAGCGCGCTGACAAGGCGTTGTTTGAAGGTGCTGTTGATGCAGTGGTTGCAGTCGAAATCTTGCGAGAGGCCGGTTTGGATCTGTTGGCTCAATGCGCTGCCGGTAAGCTTGATTTCATGGCCCGACGCGCTGAAAAGCAGAGCCCGCTAATGCTCGGTCAGCTCGATGCGATGATGGCCTTCGAAACCGCCAAAGGATTTGTGGCCGGTAAAGCGGGCCCGCACTATCCGGCTCCTGTTGCCGCGATTAAGGTGATGCAAAAACACGCAACGATGTCGCGTGATAAAGCGCTTGAGGTGGAAGCCAACGCGTTTGTTAAAGTGGCCAAGACTGAGGTCTGTGCCAATCTGGTTGGTTTGTTTATGAACGACCAGTTGATTAAAAAGATTTCTGGACAATACACCAAAACCGCCCAGCCGGTTAAGCAGGCTGCGGTACTGGGTGCCGGAATCATGGGGGGTGGTATCGCCTATCAGTCGGCGGTAAAGGGCACGCCGATTTTGATGAAAGATATCAACGAAGCGGGTATTGAAAGCGGCTTGAACGAAGCCGGTCGACTGATGACCGGTCAGGTGAGCCGCGGTCGGATGAAGCCTGCCAAGATGGCTGAAGCGTTAGGGCGTATTCGTCCAGCGCTCAGTTATGGCGATTTCGGTGCTGTTGATCTGGTTGTTGAGGCCGTGGTCGAGAACCCTAAGGTTAAGGGGATGGTATTGGCCGAGGTTGAGCAGCAGGTGACGGATAACACGATCCTGACCTCAAACACCTCGACGATCTCTATCACTCATCTGGCCAAATCACTGCAGCGCCCTGAAAACTTCTGTGGCATGCACTTCTTTAACCCGGTCCACCGGATGCCGCTGGTCGAAGTTATTCGCGGCGAGAAGAGTAGCGAAGAGGCGATCGCCACAACGGTTGCTTACGCTCAGGCGATGGGTAAGACCCCGATTGTTGTTAATGACTGCCCAGGCTTCCTGGTCAACCGGATTCTGTTCCCATACTTCGGCGGCTTTACTCGGTTGCTCGAAGCGGGTGTCGAGCTAGCTCGGATCGATAAAGTGATGGAGCGTTTCGGCTGGCCGATGGGTCCAGGCTATCTGCTTGATGTGGTGGGTCTGGATACCGCAGTTCACGCGAATGACGTGATGGCGGAAGGTTTTCCCGAGCGGATGGCCAGCGAGCGCAAGAGCGCAATCAATCTGTTGGTAGAACAAGGTCGTCTTGGGCAAAAAAGCGGTAGTGGTTTCTATAACTATGAGCCGGACAAAAAAGGCAAGCTGCGCAAGCAGCCAGCGGCTGAAATCCAGTCTGTGCTCGATTCGGTTGTGGTCGACAAGCGCGACCTTAGTGATGACGATATCATCGCTGTGATGATGGTGCCGCTGTGCTTGGAGACGGTGCGTTGTCTGGAAGACAATATCGTTAACTCGGCAGCTGAGGCCGATATGGGACTCGTCTACGGTATCGGTTTTCCTCCGTTCCGTGGTGGTGCGCTGCGTTACATCGATACGGTGGGGCTGGATGCGTTCTGCCAGTTGGCTGACAAGTTTGCCGATCTGGGCAACCTGTATAAGCCAACCGATAAGCTACGTGCTATGGCCGCTGACAATCAGCGCTTCTACAGTTAACCGGGGGATAGAGAGATGAGTTATAACGATACCGATGCGGTGATTGTCGATGCGGTGCGTACCCCGATGGGGCGGACTAAAAACGGTGCGTTTCGAAACGTACGGGCCGATGAACTCTCCGCAGTGCTGGTTAATGCGCTGCTGGATCGTAACGAGGCAGTTAACCCTGCTGAGGTCGAAGATCTGATCTGGGGTTGCGTTAACCAGACCAAAGAACAAGGTTTTAATATGGCGCGTGGCGTCGGCTTGCTGAGCCGTCTGCCTAATACGGTTCCTGCCCAGACCGTCAATCGTCTGTGTGGTTCGTCGATGTCGGCGCTACATACCGCCGCTCAGGCCATCCAGAGTGGCAATGGCGACCTGTTTATGGTCGGTGGCGTTGAGCATATGGGGCATGTTGCCATGACCCATGGTGTGGATATCACCCCGTCGATGAGTAAATACGCCGCCAAGGCTTCGATGATGATGGGCTTGACCGCCGAAATGTTGGCCAAGCTGCACGGCATCACCCGTGAGCAGCAGGATGCGCTGGGGGTGCGTTCGCATCTCAAGGCTCACCAGGCAACGTTATCGGGTGGTTTTGCCAACGAACTGGTTGCGGTCGAAGGCCATGACCAAAACGGCTTTAAGAAGCTGATCGAGGTCGACGAGGTGATTCGTCCCGAGACGACGTTGGAGTCGTTGGGAGCGCTTAGGCCGGTGTTTGACCCTAAGGGCGGAACCGTTACCGCAGGGACATCATCGGCACTGTCTGATGGAGCCTCGGCGGTGCTGCTGATGTCTGGTGCCAAGGCGCGCGCGTTGGGTCTGACGCCGCGGGCAAAAATTCGCTCTATGGGTGTAGCCGGTTGTGATCCGGCAATCATGGGATACGGCCCGGTACCTGCGACCAAGATTGCGCTGAAAAAGGCCGGTCTGACCGTTGCGGATCTGGACTTTATCGAGCTTAACGAAGCTTTCGCCGCTCAGGCACTACCGGTGCTTAAAGATCTAGGTCTGACTGGTGTGATGGAGCAGAAGGTTAACCTTCACGGTGGCGCGATCGCTCTGGGGCACCCGCTGGGTTGCTCAGGTACCCGGATCATCACCACCCTGCTGAATATCATGGAGCAGCGCGAGGGTACCCTTGGGCTGGCCACCATGTGTATCGGTATGGGCCAGGGAGTTGCGACCGTCATCGAACGGATCTAAACATTTGCTCTCTGCGGGCTGACAATTTGTCGCTTACCCTAAAACGCCACGGCTTTGTCCGTGGCGTTTTTTGTTTTATAGGACTGTTCTTGTTCCTCGCTGGCGTCATTCAGATCGGCCTGCCACGCTTAAGATGAAGTCTACCGAGTGGCTGGTTTTGTTTATATATATTGGTTGCTTATACTTATTGAGAGAATCTTGCTGGCGGTCGTAGTTGTTGATGCTGCGGTGCAAAAAGATGGTTTTTTGATGTTGGAATGGTTGAAAATGTCATTCAATCGGGCGGGTTTTGATATTGTGGCTTAAGCTGCTATCAACGATCCTTAGGTTATCGTACTCCGGCAGCTGCACGTCGTGAGAATAACAATTTTTTGGACGACACCTTTTTGGGAGACAATCATGCCTGAATATAAAGCCCCGTTGCGAGATATCCGCTTTGTGATGAATGAGCTGCTCGATTTTGAGCAGCATTATGTTGGCCTGCCCGGTTGCGAAGATGCCAGCCCGGACATGGTTGATGCGATCCTCGAAGAGGGCGCTAAATTTGCTGAGCAAGAGATCGCACCGCTGAATCGCATCGGCGATCAGCAGGGCTGTCAGTGGAACGATGGTGTGGTCACCACACCCGATGGTTTCAAAGAGGCATACCAACGCTTTATTGAAGGCGGTTGGACTTCGCTTTCGCATGCGCCAGAGATGGGCGGGCAGGGGCTGCCAGACTCGCTGGGTCTGGCTATTGATGAGATGGTGGGCACCGCTAACTGGTCTTGGAGTATGTACCCGGGGTTGAGCCATGGCGCGATGAACACCCTCCACGAGCATGGTACCGAGCAACAGCAACAGACCTATCTGACCAAACTGGTCGAAGGGCGTTGGAGTGGCACCATGTGCCTGACCGAGGCCCATTGTGGTACCGACCTAGGGTTGTTGCGGACTAAGGCCGAGCCGGATGATGATGGCAGTTATTCGATCAGCGGCACCAAGATTTTCATCTCCGCTGGCGAGCACGATATGACGGAAAATATTGTCCATATCGTGTTGGCGCGACTACCGGATGCGCCTAAGGGTACCAAGGGTATATCGTTGTTTATCGTGCCCAAGTTTAACGTTAATGACGACGGTTCGGTGGGTGATCGTAATGCCGTCGAGTGTGGTTCGTTGGAGCACAAGATGGGGATTCACGGTAACTCCACCTGTGTGATGAACTTTGACGGAGCTAAAGGTTTTCTGATCGGCCAGCCCAATAAGGGCCTCAACTGCATGTTTACCTTCATGAATACTGCCCGATTGGGAACCGCAATCCAAGGGTTGGCGCATGCCCAGACCGGTTTTCAGGGATCGCTTGAGTACGCTCGAGATCGTTTGCAGATGCGCTCGTTGAGCGGGCCTAAGGCTCCTGAGAAGGCCGCCGATCCGATCATCGTCCATCCCGATGTTCGGCGTATGCTGTTAACCCAAAAAGCCTTTGCCGAAGGTGGCCGGGCGCTGATCTACTTTGCCTCGCAGCAGCTAGACAAAACCAAGCGTTGCGAGTCCGAAGCAGATCGCCAGCAAGCCGAGCTGCTGCTGTCATTCCTGACGCCGATCGCCAAAGCGTTCCTGACCGAGACCGGTTTTGAATCCGCCAACCTGGGTTTGCAGTGTTTTGGTGGTCACGGTTATATCAGCGAGTGGGGCATGGAGCAGAACGTGCGTGATGCGCGGATCTCGATGTTATACGAAGGCACCACTGGTATCCAAGCGCTTGATCTTTTAGGTCGTAAAGTGCTGATGACGCAAGGCGAATCGCTCAAGGTCTTTACTAAGATTGTGCATCAGTTCTGCCAGTCGCAAGAGGGCAATGCCGAGATGGCTCCTTATATCGCACCGCTGGCAGCGATCAATAAGGAGTGGGGCGAATTAACCATGAGGATCGGTATGTCGGCGATGCAAAATCAGGACGAGGTCGGTGCCGCATCGGTCGATTACCTGATGTACTCCGGCTATGCGGTGCTGGCTTACTTCTGGGCCCGCAGCGCCTTGGTTGCTCAGCAGAAATTGGCAGAGGGCAGCAACGAGGAGGGCTTCTATCAAGCCAAGCTGGCTACCGCAAACTTCTACTTCGCGCGTATCTTGCCGCGCACGCGCACGCTGGTCGACACCATCGCTTCGGGTGCTGACAACCTGATGGCGCTGGATGCCGATTCGTTCGCATTTTGAGCGGCTGAAGTATCAATGCTGGCCATGCGAACCCCAAGGCCGCCCTTAGCCGGGCGGCCATACAATCATCCACCTAACTCTTCGAGGGAAAACTCTATGTCACATCAACAGCAGCTAGACGCGATGGTTAGCCGGTTCAATGCAAATGCCGCGGGCGACCTTGATGCGGTGTTCCAATATCAGCTTGAAGGCGATGACAGCTATTACGTTGCGATTCAGCAGGGACACTGTTCGGTCGAGGCCGGTGAGCATCAAGACCCCAATGCCACACTGACTATGGACGACGAAACGCTGCAGCAGATTTTGACGGGCGAAACCGACGGTATGCAGGCATTTATGGCCGGTAAGCTAAAGGTGACCGGCGACATGATGCTTGCGACCCGGCTGACCGCGTTGTTTCCATTGGAATAAAGTTTTATCAGAATCGGTTATAGTCTTCGCTATAGTTGATGATCCAGCTAGATAATGATGATCTGCCCACAATAATAAGAGAGTCAGGCCCGAGTGATGAGTGAGAGCGAAGTAGCCGCTGGTAGTGGTATCTCCAACCAACAACCCTTTCTGGCAGCCATAAACCCCGATGGCGTCAATTCTATCAACGAAGTGATGGCCTTAGCCTGTCAGCGCTATAGCGACCTGCCCGCTTTTACCAGTCTTGGCCGAACCCTGAGCTATCGCGAGCTAGAGCAGTTGTCGGCTGACTTTGCGGCTTATCTGCAGCAGGTGCTTGGGCTTAAAGCGGGCGATCGAATCGCGGTCCAGTTGCCCAACCTGATTCAATACCCGGTGGTGGTGTTTGGTGCCTTACGCGCCGGTCTGGTGGTGGTCAACACCAACCCGCTGTATACCGCCAACGAGATGCAGCACCAGTTTAATGACTCGGGTGCCAAAGCTTTGGTGCTGTTTGCCGGTTGCGGTGATCGTGCCGAAAAGATTTTGGCGCAGACCCAGATCGAGCATGTCATCACCACCGAGGTAGCCGACCTGCATAGCCCGCTTAAACGCTGGCTGCTCAACTCGGTAGTCAGACATGTTAAAAAGATGGTGCCGGACTTCAGCATGCCGAATGCGGTGTCGTTACCGCAGGCGTTGAAATTGGGACGCGGTCATCAGCACACCCCTCCGACCCCAAAGCCCGATGATTTAGCGGTGTTGCAATATACCGGCGGCACCACAGGGGTAGCCAAGGGCGCGATGCTGACCCACGGCAACCTGGTCGGGAATTACCTCCAGTTGGCCGATCACTTCGGCGACTTTATTGGCGAATCGAAAGAAACCTTTATCGGCCCGTTGCCGCTTTATCATATCTACGCCTTTACCATGCACTGCATGCTGCTGCTGGGGAGTGGTAATCACAGCGTGTTGATCCCCAATCCGCGCGATATTCCTGGATTTGTCAAAGAGCTGAAAAAGTGGAAGTTCACCGGTTTTGCCGGGCTCAATACGCTGTTTGTGGCGTTATCTAACGACCGTGGCTTCGCGGAACTGGATTTTAGCGCGCTCAAATTCACCGCTTCGGGTGGCATGGCGCTGACCATGGATGCCGCCAATCATTGGCATCAGGTGACCGGCTGTCAGGTCATCGAAGGCTATGGCCTGACCGAAACCTCGCCCGGAGTCACGTTCAACCAACCCAACAAAATACAACTCGGCACTATCGGCCAAGCGTTGCCGCAGACCGAGCTGAAAGTCCTCGACGATGATGAGCAGCCGCTACCCTCTGGCCAGCCCGGTGAACTCTATGTCCGCGGACCGCAGGTGATGAAGGGCTATTGGCAGCGTGACGATGAGACCGCGTTGGTGATGACCGACGACGGCTGGTTCCGTACCGGCGACATGGCCATAATCCAAGACGATGGTTACGCCCGGATCGTTGACCGGAAGAAGGATATGATCATCGTCTCGGGGTTTAACGTCTACCCCAACGAGATCGAAGACGTTGTTTGCACCATGCCGGAAATTCGCGAGTGCGCGGCGATCGGCGTACCTGACGAGCGTAGTGGTGAGGCGGTTAAACTGTTTGTCGTTACCGATTCCGAAACGCTGTCGCTGAAGATGATCCAAGCCTATTGCCGTGAACGCTTGACGGCATACAAGATCCCCCGCCAGTTAGAATTTTGCGACGACCTGCCCAAAAGTAATGTCGGCAAAGTGTTGCGCCGGGCGCTTAAACAACCGTCGGTAGCCTGATCGCTTCTTGCTGTCGTCAGCGTATTATTTATGCCTATAAGTAAAAAAATCTATTTTATGATTTGAGACGGGCCAACGACTTTGTTTCGTGTCGTCCGGTGTTTTTGTCATAGTAAACAGCCAAACGAGGAGTCATCGATGAGTGAGCAGGTTAATGTTGAGTTGGTTGAGCATATTTTAAAAATCACCTTCAACCGCGCTGACAAGATGAACTCGATCACGCAGTCGATGTACGAGGCCTTGTTTGAAGCACTTAAGCAGGCCGATGACAATCCAGACGTGCGGGTGGTCTATCTCAATGCCGAGGGTGACAACTTCTGTGCTGGCAACGATATGTCCGTCTTTATGAAGGCGATGAAGGATGAATCTGGCGCTGCGGTACAGCAGGCGATGGCGCCACCCAAGGCGGTATTGTTGCAGCTTGCTCGGATGAAAAAACCGCTCGTTATCGCCGTCAAAGGGATGGCCGTAGGTATCGGTGCCAATATGGTGCTGCATTGTGACCTGGCGTTTGCCGATACCAGTACCCGCTTCGTGCTGCCATTCATTAATCTGGGACTGTCGCCCGAAGGCGGCTGCAGCCATGTACTGCCGCATCTGGTAGGGCATGCCAAGGCGGCGGAACTGCTAATGCTGGGCGAACCGTTCTCGGCTAACACGGCTGCAGAGTTGGGGATCATCAACGCTGTCTGCGAACCCGATGAGCTGGAACAACGGGCTTGGAGCAGTGCTCGCAAGCTGGCCGCCAAACCGCCCGAAGCGCTGCGTTTGATGAAGTCGATGCTACGGCAGAAGCCGCAGCAACCGTTGGAGCCGGTGATCTTGTCCGAGTTGGAGATCTTGGGGCAGCGGTTTGGTACCGAAGAAGCCAAGGAAGCCCTGAGTGCATTTGCTGAAAAGCGGGCTCCGGACTTCTCCCGCTTTAGTTAACAACCTCGCCAACAGTTACCAAAGCCGCCAATGAGCGATTAAAGCCCGATATTAAGTCGGGCTTTTTTGTTAGCGATTTGGCAATGCCATATAGAGAACGTTGCCACCACGCTCGACCAGCAATAACAGGGTTGAGTTACCGCTATCCGCCGCCTTGGCGAAGGCTTCGAGGGTACTGATCTGTTGTCGGTTGGCCGACTGGATGTGATCTCCCGCTCGCAACCCGGTCGAAGCTGCCGGACTGTTAGCGGCGATCGATTCGATCATCACGCCGCGGTCGCTGCTGATCAGCGTCGCGCCTGCCAAATTGGGGTTATAGCGCTCACCGTCGGTAGCGCCTTGTCCCGGCTGCTCCAGCTCGACCGTTTGTTGGAAGTGCGAGCCATCACGCAACAGGTCGAAGGTTATCGATTCTCCGATCAACCACACGCCCAGTTTGGAGCGTAGTTCGGCGGTATTTTTGATCACCTCAGCATTCACTTTCAGAACCACATCACCCGCTCGTAGCCCTGCATTATCGGCTGCCGATCCGGGAGCCACCTGGCTGATCAACACGCCTTTCTCATCGGCTTGCAGCCCGAATGCCTCGGCCAGCTCAGCCGACAGGTCCTGTATCACCACGCCTAACCGGCCCCGACGTACTTCACCGTTGGCCGCCAGTTGTTTGATGATCGCGTGGGTCATGTTGCTGGGGATCGCAAAGCCGATACCGACGTTACCGCCGCCAGGGGCGATGATCGCTGTGTTGATCCCGATCAGCTCGCCGTGCAGGTTGATCAGCGCACCGCCGGAGTTACCCGGGTTGATCGAGGCGTCGGTCTGGATAAAGTTCTCGTAACCCTCGATACCCAAACCGGTACGCCCCAACGCGCTGACGATACCGGTGGTCACCGTCTGCCCAAGACCGAAGGGGTTGCCGATCGCCACCACGAAATCACCAACCTGCAATTGGTCTGAATCAGCCAGCGATACCTCGGTCAGGTTGTCGGCCTCGACCCGTAGTAGCGCCAAGTCGGCATCGGGGTCGGTGCCGATCAATTTAGCCGGCAGGTTACGGCCATCGGTCAGCGACACAAAGACCTCGTCGGCACCGGCGATCACATGATTATTGGTGACCACCAAGCCCTGCTTGGCATCGACGATGACACCCGATCCGGCACTCTGCGACTGACGCCCTTGGCGTGGTTGCTGTTGCGGAGGCAGGTTGAAAAAGCGGCGGAAGAACGGATCTTCCAGCAGCGGGTTGCTGGCCTGGCGATTGGTAAAAGTAGCGATGTTAACCACCGCCGGGGTGATCTGTTTTAGCAGCGGGGCCAGTGTCGGCAGCGGCTGTCCTTGCGAATCGCTGATCGGCAGACCGGCGTAGCCCGGTGTGACAAGCAGGCTGCTGAGCGCGAGGGTGAATAGGGTGCTGTTGATCAGGTGTGAAAACCGTTTCATGGAGCTTAGGGCCTCATTGTCTTGGCGGAGTGTGAGTTGTGAGCCAATTGGAGTCTTAGAATCGGGTAAAGTTTAGCGGTTGTGAAGAAAATGTAGACGCTATGTAGATGAACGCGATCGGATTAGCGCTCTTTTGCCGTAATCGCGTCCTCCCGCGGAGCAAGTCGAATGCTTATAGCGATGCTTGATGCCGAGTGATCAGGTTGTCCATTTCGCTAATCAGGTGGTCTTCAATTTCGTCAATATCTTGGCCGAAGACGCTGAGGTATTTTTGCGCCTGAGGTCGGGTTAGGCGTTTGTTACTGAGCTTGTACTCTAACTCGGGCAAGGTTTTGTCGAAGCGGGGAATGATCTGCCAGCAGATAAAGTCGGCATCGAGTGCGGCCAGTTGCTGTTGCGAATGATCACAAAACCCCTGCGCCTGTTCTTTACCGTCGGGGCCCAGCGAACCGGGTTCGACGCGGAATAGTATGGTGAGTTTTTTGTCTTGGGGTAGCGTGGCTGTCATCGATGGCTCGGTGTGGTGGCTAGTTGTTGGTTTAAGGTCGATTTGAGTGGTTGAAGTGTTCCATATATTACCGCTAAACAACAGCTTGTTGGCTGTAGGGAGTTGTTCTGGATTGTTGGTGTGGGGCGGTAGCAATATTGCGCCTTGCTAGGCGCCTTCATTTCTTTGAAATGCGTCAAAGAAACAGAAGCAAAGAAAACGCACCCCGCAAACCGTCCTGCGGATACGCGCCTGCGGCGCTATGCAATTCAGCCCGGAGCTGACAGATTCGGCATCCTGCCTCAACTGTCAGGCTCGGCGTCCATGCCTCGCCCCTTCGGGCCATTACCAGTCTGAACTGCATCGGTTTGCAAAGGGGATTGGTGTGAGCCTGCATGAATGAAGAAGCGATTCTGTGATGGTAGAAAAACTAATCTGCCCACAAACACTTTGCCCCCTCTACGCAGCCGAGCATTGCTGCTTTCAAATGGATCAGCGCTGGGGCTGTCTGAGGCTACGAAGTAGCCGAGTTTCCCCAGTGCCCATTTTCAAGCACAACGCGCAGGGTATTGGCGAAGCCAACAAGTCGCGGGGTTATGGCGCACGATGAATTAGCATTTTTTGCTTCGTTTTTGTTGCGCCTGACAAAAATGACGCCGCCTGATGGGGCGGAAAAGTGCTATCAACTAACTCCATCAATTCAGAAAAAAGCCTAGAAAGAAGATCAGAAAAACCACCACAAACAACAAACTGCCCCAGATCAATAGGTATTGCCCAACCACTCTGATACATTCGAGATAACAACCCCAAGCGACCCATGGATACAGGGAGCTAACACACCATGAGCAACCCCAAAAACAAACCCTACGCCGACCAAAGCGCCTGGATGCGCGGGCTGATGATGCTTATCTTCGCCTTCTGCCTCGGCGTGGCCAAATTCGTCATGTTTACCGTAGTGATCTTCCAGTTTCTATCGGTGCTGTTTACCTCTGATACCAACCCTAATCTGCTCCAGTTTGGCCAAGCGCTGAGCCGCTACCAATACCAGATCATGTTGTTTCTGACCTACAACAGTGAAGAGCAGCCGTTTCCGGTTGGGGATTGGCCTGCGTGAACAGGGAGAGTTACTTGTCAGAAGTTGAAACTCGATTGGTTCGCATGTTTTCGGCTTCTAAGGATGGATATAAAAATTCTGTTGTCGAGCGTAGTCGCCTTGAGGGGTTTATGCATGCAGGAGTTTTTATGGGGCTGGTAACTAACGCAGAACTGGCATCTTTGATGGATCAAGTTCATCTGTCTATATTCGGTAAAAGCCTTCAGGATCGGGCACAGCAGAGTTCTAATCAGTGGGCTGAGAATACAATCGATTACAGTCAATATGAGCAACCTCCTTATCAACGTAATAAGAGCTGAAAACAACGTTAACCAAGTCAGACATCCTCGATTCACTAAAAACTAAACAGAGGTTCTTATGAGCGCTAAAAAAAAGCTAGCCCGGCAAAAATTCCGTGATGACGTCCTCAAACGAGACCGAAACAGGTGCGTCATCTGCAAAGCCGAAGATAATATCGAAGCCCACCACATCACCGACCGAGAACTGATGCCCGGCGGTGGTTACGTCAAAGAGAACGGTATCAGCCTCTGCCACGAGCATGTCGAGATGGCCGAAGCGCACCGGGTCGAGGGTGGTGAAGAGGCGGCTAAAGAACTGGCCCCGGAAAAACTCTATATCAAAGTGGGTTCAAACTACGACAAGGCTCTGGCTGCATCCCAGCGTTTGGAAGGCCACTGATTGCCAATTTTTCGCCACTAGCTTTGCTACTTGTTTGGCCACTTGTTTCGCTACGACTACAGCAAGAGTTGAATCATGCCCCTTATCGCTCAGACCCCCAAGCCTCCCTACTACGCGGTCATCTTCACCAATCTGCGCACCGATGGAGGGCGTGTAGAGGATGGCTACGCCGCGATGGCCGAGCGGATGGCCGAACTGGCCGCCCAGCAACCCGGCTTTCTCGGTTTTGAAACCGCTCGCGAGGGTTCTTCAGTTGATAGCTTGGGCATCACCGTTTCCTACTGGGTCGATCTCGAATCGATCAAAAGCTGGAAAGCCAACGCCGAGCATCTCGAGGCGCAGCGCTTGGGGCATGAAAAATGGTACAGCGCTTTTAAAACCCGGATCGCCAAAGTTGAGCGCGATTACGGCATCTGATCGGCTATACGACTCGCAATGCATACAACCCTGTTGAGGTATCAATGGAAACACTGCAAACAGATATCCTGATCATCGGCGCCGGTGGCGGCGGACTGCGCGCGGCGATTGCGGCGGCTGAGGCCAACCCCAAGCTATCGATCGCGCTGGTATCCAAGGTCTACCCGATGCGTAGCCATACCGTTGCAGCCGAGGGCGGCTGCGCCGGGGTGGTGCAGGACCACGACTCGCTCGATTATCACTTCGACGATACCGTCTCCGGCGGTGACTGGTTGTCGGATCAGGACGTGGTTGAGTACTTTGTGCAGCACGCGGCCGAGGAGAACTACCAGCTCGAACACTGGGGTTGCCCGTGGAGCCGCAAACCCGACGGCCGGGTCAACGTGCGTGCCTTTGGCGGCATGAAGATCGAACGGACCTGGTTTGCCGCCGACAAGACCGGTTTTCATATTCTGCATACGCTGTTCCAGACTTCGATTAAGTATCCGCAGATCAAACGCCATGACGAGTATTTCGTCACCGACCTGATCGTCAACGACGGTGTCTGCCAGGGCGCATTGATGCTCGATATCGCCAACGGCACCTTCACCGCCATTCTGGCCAAGTCGGTGATCATTGCCACCGGCGGCGCGGGACGGGTTTACCGTTTTAACACCAACGGCGGCATCGTGACCGGCGATGGTATGGCGTTGGCGTATCGGCAAGGGGTGGCGCTGCGCGATATGGAGTTCGTCCAGTATCACCCGACCGGCTTACCGGGCAGTGGCATCCTGATGACCGAAGGCTGCCGTGGTGAAGGTGGCATTTTGACCAACAGCGAGGGCTACCGTTATCTGCAGGATTACGCCTTGGGACCTGAGACGCCGCTGGGCGCGCCGAAGAATAAGCAGATGGAGCTGGGACCGCGCGACCGCTTGAGCCAGGCGTTCTGGCACGAGGAGCAGAAGGGACGGGTGATCGCTACCGAACGGGGTACCGCGGTGAATCTCGACCTGCGGCACCTGGGCGAGGCCAAGATCAACGAGCGCTTGCCGTTTATTCGTGAACTGGCACGCGCGTACGTCGGTGTCGATCCGGTTCATGCGCCGATTCCGGTGCGGCCGACGGTGCACTACACCATGGGTGGGATCCAGACCGATATTCATACCCAGACCTCGATTCGCGGCCTGTACGCGGTCGGTGAGTGCGCCAGTTCCGGCCTTCACGGCGCTAACCGATTGGGCTCCAACTCGCTGGCCGAGCTGGGTGTGTTCGGCAAGGTGGCCGGGGAGCAGGCGGCCGATCATGCCTCGCAAGCCGAGATGCCGCAGTTCGACGCGGTCAAAGCGCAAGTCGCTGAGCACGAAGCGGGCTGGCAGGCGTTGCGAACTGCCAACGGGGATGAGAAGTTGGCGACGATTCGGCAGGAGCTGGCCGATACAATGGAGGATGGGGTAGGCATTTATCGGGAGGATTCGCAGGTGCAGGCGACCTGCGACAAAATCGCCGAGCTGCAGCAGCGGTATCAAAACGTCGGTATGCAGGACGGTTCACAGACGTTTAATACCGAATGGCTGTACGGCATCGAACTAGGCTTTTTGCTCGACGTCGGCCAGGCGATGGCACATTCGGCGCTGGCGCGCAAAGAGTCGCGTGGGTCGCATCAACGCTTGGATGGGTTTGATGCGCGCGATGATGCTCAGTACCTCAAGCACACGCTGGCGTATAAGCAGCAACATGCGGCGCCAAAGTTGGACTATCAGGAAGTGGTGATTACTAAATCGCAACCCGCAGAGCGGGCCTACGGCGCTGCAGCCGAGAGTCAGGCGATGAAATCCACCAAGGCGGAGGGCTGATCCATGAGCGATGCTAAGCACAAGATGATTAAGATCACCGTGGCCCGCTACCGTCCACAACAGGACGATAAACCCTGGGACCAGCGCTTTGATGTGCCGTACAGCAACGATTCGACGGTGCTGGAGGCGCTTAACTACATCAAGGATAACCTCGACCCGAGTCTGAGCTTCCGTTGGAGTTGCCGCATGGCGATCTGCGGCAGTTGCGGCTATATGGTCGACGGAGTGCCGAAGCTGGGCTGTAAGACCTTCCTGCGCGACTATACCGACAAAGGCACGGTGCGGATCGCGGCGCTGGATAACTTCCCGATCGAGCGCGACCTGATCTCCGATATTGGCGATTTCGTCGACAAGCTGGAGACGATCAAGCCCTACATCATTCGCGAAAATGAAAAGCCGCCCAGCGAGGGCGAGTACCTGCAGACGCCAGCGCAACTGGACAAGTTCAAGCAGTTCAGCCAGTGCATCAACTGCGGTCTGTGTTACGCCGCTTGTCCGCAGTTTGGTCGCAATCCCGAGTTCTTGGGGCCAGCGGCGCTGGCGCTGGCGTTCCGTTATAACCAAGACAGCCGTGATCAGGGTAGCGCCGAGCGGATGGAGTTTCTGAACGCCGAAGAGGGCGTCTGGAGCTGTACCTTTGTCGGTTACTGCTCGGAGGTGTGCCCCAAGTCAGTCGACCCGGCAGCTGCGATCAACCAGGGCAAGCTGGCCAGTAATATCGACTACGGCCTCAACCTGGTAGGGCTGGCGCAGCAGCCGAGCAAAACGGGAGATCAGTCATGAGTAGCGATAGCTCTAACGCTAATCCGGTCAACAGAAAACCGTATGTGCAGAAACAGTCCGCCAACTGGTGGTTGCAGAATCGTTACTATCGTTTCTACATGCTGCGCGAAGCGACCAGTGTGCCGATCTTTGGCTACGCGCTGCTGCTGATCTGGGGCTTGCTCAGACTGTCACAAGGCGAAGCCGCTTTTACCGACTGGTTGGCGCTGATGCAGCACCCGTTGATGATGCTGTTCCATCTGCTGGTGATCGCCGCCGCGTTGCTGCACGCCTACACCTGGTTCGATCTGACCCCGAAAATATTGGTGATTCGGCTAGGTGATTTTCGGGTGCCGGATCGCTGGGTCAAGCTGGGCCATTACGGCGGCTTCGTGGTGACCAGCGCGGCGCTGCTGTGTTTGGCACTGCTGTTTATCAAAGGAGGGGCGTAGCGATGAGCAATGCGATAGATAACAGTACCAATCCAAAACGTTACGGCCGCTCGCACGAACCGATCGCCTGGTCGCTGTTTGGTGCCGGAGGCATGGTGGTGGCGTTTATTATTCCGGTGCTGGCGTTGATCAGTGGTTTGCTGATGCCGAGCTGGCCCGCCGATAGCCTGTATCAAAACTTGCTCGGATTGACGCAGAGCTGGTTGGGCAAGTTGGCGCTGCTGGCGGTTATATCGTTGACGCTGTACCACTGCGCCCACCGGATCTACCACGGCTTGCACGACCTGCACGTCGAGGCCAATCAAACGCTGATGCTAGTGTTGTTTTACGGCGGCGCGACGCTATGTTCGGCAGTGTGTGCGGGAGTGCTGTTGATTATCTGATCGGTCTTGATCCGACCTGAATGCGGCGGTTATCGGCTGATAACCGCCGCGCTGCGTTTTTTAGTTCGCTTCAAATATCGGCTTGAGTCGCCTTTCTCTTAATCCTCGAAGAACCAAAAATCATCCGAGAAGCGTTTGGATCAACAGCGCTGCAGCGCTGGCACTACAGAGAATCAAGATGGCTGGGCGCATAAAGGTCGGTCTGAGCAGGTGGCGGGACCTCATCCCTAGCCAAACACCGGCCAAGGTAGCGGGTAGAAAATAGACGAAGTAGACCCAGCTCTGCAGTGTTAGCAGCCCACCCATGGCCATCCCGGCCAGTGATACCAAACTGCCGATGGCAAAAAATGCCGACAGGTTGGCGCGGACGAAATCGGCAGGCTGGTATTGGTACAACAGCGCCATCGGTGGTCCGCCGATACCGGTGGCGGTGCCGCTTAAGCCCGAAAAGAATCCAGCAATAAGATGGTTCGGGGTGTTGGGTTCAGCGTTGATTTTGAACAGGCTGATCGCCACCGCAGCAAACACGGCGCAAGCGATAAAGATTTTAATGCCGTCGGTTCCGGTCACCGACATCAGCCACACGGCTAGCGCGGTGCCGGGGATTCTGGCGATGGTCGCTAGTAGCAACGGGTTCCATTCGATATCGCTGCGATGGACCCAGGCCGAGATGGCCAGTTGCACAAAAGCGATCATAATAATCGGTGCCGGGACCATCTCTGGATCGATTAAGATCAAAAAAGGTACCGCTATGAGCCCCATTCCAAAACCGATTGCTGTTTGGACGAGAGAGGAAAGCATGACGATGAAACAGGCTAAAGCCAGTAGCATAGAGGGTTAAGCCTTGATATCAGGTTTGGGCGGTGAATTGCCGCAGAGTGCCGAAATGGTGTAGGCCGTCATTAACCCGTTCCGTAGCGAGTTTAAGGGGGCCGCAGCCGAACTGTTAAAGACAGCTCGGCGTGAGGGTAT
>JBALWS010000221.1:0-2969 GCA_036960405.1 Halopseudomonas sp.
GCCAGATGGGTACCTTTGCATTGCCCGAATCGCAGCTTGATCGGTTTTTGATGCGGATCGAACTGGGGTATCCGGACAGCAAAGCTGAGCGGCAATTGTTAAGTGGCCAAAATCCGCGGCTTCGATTGGAACAGCTAACCTGCAAATTGCCGTTGCCGCAGCTGCAAAACCTACAGCTCAAAGTGGATCAGATTCATGTTTCCGAGCCGCTGTTGGATTATATTCAGCGGCTGATCGATTTTAGCCGTCAAAGCAATGAGTTCGAGATCGGTTTATCGCCACGTGGTGCACTGGCGCTGGTTCAGTGTGCGCGAGCCTGGGCGTTGTTGGAGGAGCGTGATTACGTCACCCCCGAAGATGTCCAGCAGGTGTTGGCTCCGGTAGCCGAGCATCGCTTGCGCGGTGAGCGGGACTACACCGGTCACCGGGGCACCAGCTTGGCCCGACGGTTACTCGATGCGGTTGAGGTGGTGGGGTAAACGGTGGCAAGCCTGCTGGGTGGATGGTTGGCGAAGTCGCCGGTGCGGCAGAAGTTTCGCCAATGGTCCGAAGCCTGGTTACGAAGCCGTCTGCCTCGAACGCGTTCGGCCACTCTCAACCAGCGACGAATTTTTATCTTACCGACCCGTAACGGGCTCTATTTTTTAGTGATGGCCGTGGTGCTGTTTCTGGGCGGCCTCAATTATGGCAACAGCCTGATTCTACTGACTTCAGTGCTGTTGGTGAGCTTGTTTCTGGTTTCGATTCTCCACACCTACGTTAACTTGTCTGGACTGACGCTGGCTGCGGGGCGAACCCAACCCACCTTTGCCGGTCAGGAGGCGGCTTTTGGGGTTCGTTTAAGCAGCGGCGGACGCGAGCACGAATCGCTTCAACTCAGCTGGCCTGGTGCGGCTCCGCAACGGTTTGACCTGGTGGATGCTGTTAACCGTGATATCAGTTTATTGCTACCTGTGTCTCGGCGCGGTTTATGCCGGCCTCCAAGACTAAAAGTCCAAAGCTGCTACCCGTTAGGTCTGTTGCGAGTCTGGAGTTGGGTTGAGTTAGACACGCTATGTCTGGTCTACCCCAAACCCGAAGAGGCCAGTTATCCGTTGCGCGAAGCTCAATCGGGAGAACGAGGTGAGCGGCTGCAACACGAGGGCAACGATGATTTTGATGGATTGAGGCGCTATCAGCTCGGTGACAATCCACGCCGCATCGCCTGGAAGAGTTATGCACGCGAAGGGCGCTTATACAGCAAGGTTTTTGCCAGCTATTGCGCTGATGAACATTGGCTTGAGTGGGAGGCGTACAGCGGCTTAGCGCAAGAGCAGAGGTTGAGCCGGCTTTGTTACTGGGTGCTTCAACTCGATCAACAACAACACCGGTTTGGCTTGCGACTGCCTGGGATTGAGTTCGCCCCCGACAGTGGCGGTCAGCACCGTCAGCGTTGTTTAAAGGCGCTAGGGTTGTACGGTTTAGACCTTGAGCACGACGATACCCCTGCGTCGACACCGGCTGCAGAGTTGTCATCATGAGTGCCACACCGCAGTTCCAGATTCCTCGTAACGGTTTGATCTGGTTATTAGCCGCGATGTTCGGTGCTATTGCGCCGCACATCGCTCGATTGCCGATCTGGGTGACGTTGGTGTGCCTGCTGTGTGGCTGTTGGCGGATCATGGTTTACCGGGGCCGCTGGGCATTACCGGGCGGGATGATTCGAGCGTTATTGGTGTTTTCGGGTGGGGCGGCGGTATTTGCGCACTACGGCACCTTGGCTGGTCCCGAAGCGGGTTCGGCGTTACTGATTTTGGGGTTTTGTTTCAAATTGATGGAGACCCATCACCTGCGTGATGCCTTCATTGTTGTGATTTTGGGCTATTTTGTTGTCGCGGTATCGTTCTTTTTTGATCAGTCGATGCTCGCTAGCGGTTATATGGCGTTGGTGTGCATCATGATCACAGCTGCGTTGTTGGGACTCAATCAATCACCGCTACATACCCGACCACGACGGACCCTGAAGGCAAGCCTGCGTTTGCTGGGGCACAGTATTCCGGTGATGCTGGTGTTGTTTGTGTTGGTGCCCCGTATAGGTCCGATCTGGTCGCTGGACTTGGGCAGTAAGAGCGCTAAAACTGGTCTTAGTGATCAGATCACCCCCGGTGATATCGCCCAGCTTAGCCGCTCTGACGAGCTGGCTTTCAGGGTCGAATTCCTCAACGATGAAACGCCACCACCACCTTCGCAGCGCTATTGGCGCGCGTTGGTACTGAATCATTACGATGGTAAGACTTGGAGTCGCGGTGCGGTCGATATGGATGACGAGTCGCGCGTTTATTGGGGCTCGTCTGCAGTCGCAATACGGCCCAGTTTCAGCGCTAACCAGCAGCGTTATCATTATCGGGTGATGATGCAGCCGACCGACCAGCGTTGGTTGTTTGGGATGGCTTGGGCTAGTAGCGACAATCCCGACATCGGTATCAGCCGAGACTATCGGCTGCTGAGTCGGACTCCCATTAGGCAGCAGTTTAGCTATCAGGTTGAATCGATCGTACCCGCAGCATTGGATGCTAGCGTCCTCCCCATCTGGCTACGGCAGCTTAACCTGCAACTTCCTGCTCAGGGAGATCCGCGAACCCGTCAGCTTGCCCGGCAGTTATTTGCCCAGGCAGGCTCCGCACCGGCCTATATCGATCGCGTGTTGACGTTGTTTCGACAGCAACCGTTTCGTTATACGCTGCGACCGCCACGGCTGAGCGGCGATCGTATCGATCAGTTTCTATTCGACAGTCGTAGCGGATTTTGCAGCCACTACGCCGGGGCGTTTGTGTACTTGATGCGCGCCGCAGGGTTACCCGCCCGAATCGTTGCGGGCTATCAGGGAGGGGAGCTTAACCCTCTGGGCGGGCACCTGCTGGTACATCAGTTTGACGCTCATGCTTGGGCAGAGGTCTGGCTGCCGGGGCAGGGCTGGCTGAGGACGGATC
>JBALWS010000060.1:0-25612 GCA_036960405.1 Halopseudomonas sp.
CTCGTGTCGGTGGTTCGATTCCGCCTCCGGGCACCAACGCTTCAAAAGCCTCGTTTCTCAAACGGGGCTTTGTTGTTTCTGGCCCTAGCTCGAATAGCTCCATCGAACGTCGTTCGATAATGAAAACCCTCCTTGGTTTTCACCCTGCGGGTAATCGTCGCTACACTCCGATATGCAAAATTGCTCCTGGCAATTTTGTCCGCCTCCGGGCACCAACGCTTCAAAAGCCTCGTTTCTCAAACGGGGCTTTGTTGTTTCTGGCCCTAGCTCGAATAGCTCCATCGAACGTCGTTCGATAATGAAAACCTTCTTTGGTTTTCACCCTGCGGGTAATCGTCGCTACGCTCGGATATGCAGACGCCATCGAACACACCCTGTATCAATAACCGCCGCTTCAATTCACTTTAAAAACTGCCTAACCAGCTCTTGTTGCTGTTGTGCCTGCTCCAAGAATCCTTGGCTAGCTATCACGGCACGGTTGCTGCTCTCTAAGTTTTCCTTTGATAAGTTATTCACTTGGTTCACATTCTGGCTTATCTCGTTAGCCACAGCGCTCTGCTCTTCGGTCGCACTGGCAACCTGCAACCCCATATCGGAAATCCGCGACATCGCCTCGGTAATTTGATCAAATACCGCGCCGGTTCGCTCCATGTCCTCAACACTGGATTTTGAGATCTCATGGCCCTGCTGCATCGCGATGACGCTCTGCTTCACCCCTTTCTGCAAACTATCGATCTGCTGTTCGATCTCTTGGGTCGATTCCTGGGTGCGTTGCGCCAGGGTTCGTACCTCATCGGCAACTACCGCAAAGCCCCGGCCCGCTTCGCCGGCACGCGCGGCTTCGATCGCCGCATTGAGTGCCAACAGGTTGGTTTGATCGGCGACCGATTTGATCACGTCCAGCACCGATTCAATGCTGGCACTGTGACGATCGAGTTCTTGGATCTGGTGGGAGGCTTTATCCACTTCGTCGATCAGACGGTGGATCGATTCAAAACTGCGATTAACGTCTGTTCGACCCTTGATGGCCGCTTCGTGAGCCTCATTTGCAGCCTGAGCGGTGTTCTGAACATGACCCGATACATCCTCGATAGAGGCTGACATCTCGTCCACCGCCGTCGCAACCTGATGCAGTTCGTCTTGCTGCCGGCAGGCACCTTCGGCGTTGGCTCGCATATCGCCCATCGCCGAATCGGCGGCCACCTGAACCTGCTCGCTGGAATCATTGACCCGCGACACCACCGCACGCAGCTCCGCGGCCATCTTCTTCATCGCAATTTCAATCGCACCAATCTCATCGACCGAACCGGTATAGATGTATTGCATCAGAGGATTGTTATAGCGCTGCTTGGCTGTGCTGACTAAGCCACGTAGCCTTGCTGTAAGAAGATAAAAAATCGCAACAGTTAAACCTACCGAAGCAGCCAAGGCTGCGTACATCGCAGCCGCTTGATCTTGAAAAATGCTCCAACCGATTAGAGGTAAAAATCCGACTATCGCACCCACAATCATTTTCAAATGTAGCGGTAATTGAGGCCATTTCATTACGCCAGGAAGCGAGTCGTTCATCAGCCCCGGATAAACTTTATCTGCTCGTTTTACCGCATCTTGATCGGGTTTAATCCGTACCGACTGATATTCCTTGGTAGCGCCATTCTCTTTTATCGGCGTAACATAGGCATCAACCCAGTAGTAATCGCCGTTTTTGCAACGATTTTTCACCATCCCCATCCAGGAGTGCCCCCCTTGGATCGTGCTCCAAAGGTCCTTGAACGCCACGGGTGGCATATCAGGGTGGCGCACCATGTTATGGTTTTTCCCCAACAGCTCATCGCTGTTGAAACCAGATACCTCAACAAAATGCTGGTTGATATAGGTAACGGCACCCTTCAAGTCAGTGGTAGAAAGGATATTGTAGTTCGAGGGGTAATCTAGCTCGCGTTGCGTGACAGGAAGGTTTTTTTTCATATTGGCCTCTAGAAGCAAAACCTTCCTTGGCCACTGCGGTATGAATAGGAATTATCTCCACTCTACCAACCCATAACAATGACATATCTCAATATAACCTACCGTTTTTATCAGAAATTACACTCTCTCTCTTGAGATCACAGAAGTTTGGTGAATAGACCGATAAATAAAGCACAGATAAGCCCGTACTCTGACTCGTTCTGTTCATTAAATAGCTACAAGATGAAACGCGGCTGAGGAGGGATTATTACAACAAAATCAGTAACACAGACCTAGAGACGATAGGCCGTAACTTGCTCAATTAGTCGGATGAACCACATAGAGAATACGTGGCAAGATCAACAAAAGATCAAAGCCATGGCTATTGTAAATTGATCAGCGAGCAGAGCATCTGCTCTAGTCTGAACCTGTTGTGATGAATTCGTGATAATTGCGTGACGCCAGCGACATTTTTGCTCCCTACTCTATTGCTGTCGCAACAAATAAGTTGCGATCAGCAGTCTCGAACACTCTGTTAGGGAGCAATATAATGAACATCGATCTGAAAAAAGCCTCGCTGGTTGCCCTCGTTGCCACGGTACTGGCAGCCCAAAACGCAGTCGCACGTACCCTAGATATCAAGATCACAAACCTGAGCCATGCGATCAACTTCACCCCATTGTTAGTCACCGCCCACCGCCCCTCGCTTGATCTGTTTGAAGCGGGAGAGGCCGCTAGCGCCGAATTACAGCAGATGGCCGAAGGCGGCAATCTTTCCGGTCTGAATGGCTTGGCTGTTGCCGCTGGCGCCGCTAGCGCAGTGAACCCCGCCGGAGGCCTGCTAGGTCCCGGTGACCACGTCATGGTCTCTGGCTTGAAAACAAAGAAAAATAAACTGCTTTCTCTGGTGGCAATGATGTTGCCCACCAACGATGGTTTTGTCGGCCTGGATAGCTGGACCATCCCCAAAAAACATGGCCGTTATACTCTCTACCTTAATGCCTATGACGCCGGTACCGAGGTCAACAATGAACTCATCACAGGCGATATCGGAGGCTTTCCCGGCAGCTTAGGGATACCGGGCGACCCTGGCGGCAATTCGGGTACCGGTGGCACCGGTGTTGCTTCGCAGGAACACAACACCAAGGTCCATATCCATCGTGGCGTTATTGGCGATAGCGACCTCAGTGGCGGTAACAGCGATCTGGACGCGCGAGTCCATCACTGGCACAACCCGGTGGCCAAAGTGGAGGTCTGGGTTAAATAGCTGCGGTAGCCACCTCAGGGGGCGGTAGCACAAACCGCCCCCTGACTTGTCGTGCTTTTACCACAACCAAATTTCACGTTGTACCGTTGGGTCGCTAGTTTGAAGCGAGGGTTCAAGCGCTGCCGGAAGGATAGGGAACCAGCTCCAGAAGGAATACAACTGAATCGCCACACGGTTCTTGTGTATGGATAATAAAGTTTGAACTTTTGACAATAAAGTTTGAATTTATTGCAAGCATCACTATATTTTCAATAGCCTACCTTACGGAGAGGTACATACAATACTTGGAGAGATCCAGCTCAGGATTTCAAAACGTCAGAGGAATCCGGTGTGCCTCCAGATGCTCCTGTATTATTGCCAGTTGGTTGTTCGACATGTGCTCTACAAGCGGCTGCCAAGATGCATAATCTCCTCGATTTTGACACGCCAATGCCATAATTGCTGATATAGAAGTGACGTGTAAATTGGCCTGCTATGTGGAACAGAGCAGACCGTTAAGTGTTGCTAATGCATACTGAGGAGCTTGCCCGAGTCTGGTCGATAGAGGTCTCTGCGTATATCTAATCTGCTACAACAGCTAACTAAAACAGCGCTAAAATAAATACCCACCAGGAGTGGTGGGTATTGGAAGTTTATGCAGCCAGCGGCATCGGGACGACAGATATCTCATCCCAGGTGACTACAGGTGTCTTTTTACCGTGGTCTTCTACGAACTCAACGATATGGAATTCAGCCATCCGCTTGAGAGTACGAGAGACATTACTTTGCTCACGGTGCATTAATTTAGCTAGGTCAGAGATCGTGGCAGGGTGCTTCTGACGGATCGTGTTGATCATAGCCATATTGTCAGCATTAAGCAGACGGCCTACCGATTCCATCGACGTTACCCAGATCTTAGGGTCAGTATCCTTACGCTTGATACGGCCAGCTGCGATATCGATAGTGCGCTGTCTGATTTGTGCGTTTGTTGCTATTCCGATGAGTAATTTCATCACTTACTTCCTCTTTTTATCGAGTTCTACCGCTTCATCTACATAAGCCCAAAAGTCGATCATGAGCTGCTCTGCGGTTGTGTAGTCGTAGGCCGTTATTACTGCGATTTCTTTAAATTTGTGCTTGTGGTCGTATTTCTTCACCATGCGGTGTCGTATAAATCCGCCCTTAGTTTCTTCCTTTATTTCATGAGCATTATCGAAGCCCAGCAGACGCTCGTTGTACTTGTCATGGAGCGTTAGCGAATATTTGACCCCGTGAGGCCGTCCTTCGCTTGGCTCGACACGCTTTACATCAAAGTGCGCGTAATACTGCAATTCTGTATCCGCTTCCATAACTTCACCATCGAAGTCGAGCAAGTTCTCGATGCTATGATCTAATTCCGTTTTCTGATCCAAAGTATATCACCTGATGATATGGCTGTGTAATTTTTTATGGGCCCGAATTCCAAGGCGAACAGGGTGAAGCAAACCATGCCGATGATCAAACCGAAGTTATTGTGGTCGAGTGCCCGGTTTGAGGCCAGGTGGAGCAGGCTTTACAGGCTACTGATCAAACTAGCGCAATCCCTGTATCAAGAATCAGGATTCTGCTGTATCAAACAAAAAAGATTATCCAGTATAGGGAGAGGCTAAAAGGGACAGTTTTATCCGGTATTCAGGAAGAATTTGCTGATGAATATAAGCAAAGTTTGGATAACTTTAAACTGCACGGCTCTTTGTTAATAGAGGCAGCGGATAAAGGCCATGCCGTAGCGGCCTTCGAGCTGGCTGAGCTTGATGGTGACGATTCTGAAAAGTGGTATCGACGATCAGCGAGCTTGGGCTCTGTCGATGCGCAATCGGTTCTTGCACTGACTTATAAGGAGAACGATTGGTTGGTCAAAGCGGCTGAGGGTGGTGACAGAGACTGTTTGTATGAGTTGGCACAGGCCGCGTCAAACCGTACGGATGAGCAGTCTGCAATAGATGCTCACAAGTGGATCATCTTGGCTGATTTGTACGGCTACAACCTGACTCAGAGTCTCGCGGATAATGATGAGGATTACGGTCCGGCCTTTGTGATTTTTGAAGGAGTGAACCTCCCTAAAATATCAGCTCCTCTCCGTGCCCAGGCAGCAAGAGAAGCATCTGATATATATCAGGGTTGTTCAAACTAGCAGCTTGCCTGAACAAAGCCCCCTCTGGTTTCAACCAGCAGAGGGGCTTTGTTGCTTAAGTTAGCGGTTTCAGCATGCTAGCTCTAAGACCTGAAATTCACGATGCTGTAATTGGCGCATCCTAACTTCTGATCAATTAGTGATAGAGTTGAACCCGAGTTCTAGCAATACTCCTTATTGCATATCGACTGAAGGTTTTCGACTTTGGCTATGATCGACCGGCAGAGCGTAGAGCAGCGGCTTAGAGCTATTGATAGGCAGCTGAGTGAACTCGATGCCAGACGCAAAGACCTGCTTGAGCAGCGGAAACAGTTACAGGCACCTTCCAGTAAGATACCTGTTATCGAAGAGTTTTCTCCAGAAGAAAAGATACAGCTCTTTAGCTCATTGTTCCGTGGCCGGTCTGATGTGTTTGCCGTTCGATGGGAAAATCAGGCAGGCCGTTCTGGCTATTCTGTTGCATGTCACAATGAGTGGAAGCCGGGGCTCTGCAACAAGCCAAAGGTGAAATGCGGTGAATGCCAAAACCGTTCCTACATTACCCTTGATAAGTCGACCATCCATGGGCATCTAACCGGAAAAATGACTGCTGGAGTCTATTCGCTTCTCCACGGTGATGTGTGTTGGTTTTTAGCCGTCGATTTCGACAAGTCAGACTGGAAAGAGTCTGTCTCTGCGTTTCATGAAGCCTGTGTCGATGCTGAAGTTGACTGTGCGGTTGAAATATCTCGCTCAGGGAATGGGGCTCATGCATGGAGATTCTTTGATGCTCCAGTCCCTGCCGTACAGGCTCGATCATTGGGTTTTGCCCTTATGGATAAAGCGATGGAACGCTATCCCAGGTTGGGTTTTGACTCCTATGACCGGTTATTTCCTAATCAGGACTCGATGCCCGCTGGCGGTTTTGGGAACTTGATTGCCCTGCCTTTACAGTACGAGCCCAGATCTCACGGGGCGTCCCTATTCGTGGATCATGAATTCCTGCCTTACGTTGATCAGTGGGAGTTCCTTTCAGGCTTGGAGCGGCTGCACGCAAATACATTGGGGTCTTTGATTGAGAGCCTTGGTTATTACGTAAAGCAGCCCAATCCATTAGAGCTGGAGGGCGAACAGCCTTGGGAGAGCAACTTGCCGGTTTCAGAGAGTCAAATATTGGGCTGTCCATCCCAAATAACCCTAGTAACCGCAAATCAGATTTTCATTCCCATCGCCTGTTTACCATCTCAGCTGCTAGCTCGGCTTAAGCGTTTAGCAACCTTCTCGAATCCTGCGTTTTTTAAAACTCAGGCGCTGAGGTTTTCTACCCAAGGGATTCCTCGGCATATCAGTTGTGCTCGGATTGAGAAAGACTTTCTCTGCCTCCCCAGAGGATGCCATGACGAAGTAGAACTCCTACTGAAGAAGCAAGGAATAGAGGTTGGATTTCAGGACCACCGGTTCGCTGGAGAGAAGTTCGTTAGCATTCAATTTCAAGGTGAGCTGCGGGCTGACCAGCGTAAAGCGGTCAATGTAATGTTGCAGCATGATATTGGTGTCCTTCACGCGCCGACTGCATTCGGCAAAACGGTAGCTGCAATCGCGATTATTGTAGAGCGCAAGGTCAATACGTTGATTTTGGTTCACAGCAAGGAGCTTGTGACCCAATGGCAAGAGCGTTTAAAGACCTTTATTCAAGGAGTAGAAATAGGTGTTATTCATGGCGGAAAGCGAAAGCCAAGTGGCGATATTGACGTTGCCACCTACCAAAGTTTGCTGAGCAGAAAGGACAACACCGTCAGGCCGGAAACTTTTCAGTATGGTCAGATCATCGTGGATGAATGCCACCATCTATCAGCTCCACGCTATGAACTTCTTCTGAGTGAGATCAAGCCTAGGTATGTCTTGGGTTTAACTGCTACACCGCAGCGACAGGATGGACATCAGCCTCTTATCTTCATGCAGGCAGGCCCGTTGAGACACAAAGCGGTATCCCCTAAAGAACAACAGTTCTCACAGGAAGTCGTCTGTTGCAGGCTGAATCACATGCCTCCACAGGAACTGTTAAATCCAGATGTAAGACCGCATATCGCAGACCTATTTCGATGGTTGATAGATAATCATGAAAGAAATCAGAGGATAACAATCGATGTGCTGGCTGCTCTCCAAAAGAACCGCCACATCCTAGTTCTGACTGAACGTAGAGCCCATGCTGATACCCTGAAGCTGCTGTTAGAGAATAAAGGCATTCACTCGGCCGTGCTCACCGGTGGAATGAAGGCAAAAGAGAAAAGAGATTCGAAGGCGCTGCTATCTACTGCAAAAGTTGTGATAGCTACCGGAAAATACGTCGGAGAGGGGTTTGACCTGCCAAGGCTAGACACCCTATTTCTGGCTCTTCCCATCTCCTGGAAAGGCACCCTAGCACAGTATGCTGGACGGATTCATCGGGCCGTCCAAGGCAAGACCGAGGTGCTTATTTACGATTACATCGATACCGGACATCCGATTCTTGAACGTATGTTTCATCGCCGCAGTAAAGGCTATAAAGCAATGGGCTACAGGCTGCTGGACTCAGAGGAAAGGGAGCACCAAGGCTTGCTGATATAGCAGCCTCTATTCTTTATTTCATTTTGGCGCGCCGGTACGCGACTGTCCATAGCCCGTTTTATGGGTTCATGATTCCAGATCAAACATCTAATAGTTAAGCGACTGCAGCATCAGGGATATCAAAATCACTATTTGCATACCCCAACTCCTTGGCCAAGCTATTAGCGCTTACACGGGTCCAGTCCGGGCTACCCACCTCATTTTCGGAAACAAGCAAGAAATCCACTTCGCGACGAAGCCCAGTTCCCTCTGGCCAGTGCTCAATCCAGTACATATCGGGTTCTTCTCTACTTATCTGCTCAAGTAAGGGAACCTTCTTGGTTAAAGCTCTGGCTGCAAATCGAACTAGGTAGGCAATGATGGCAACTCCAACTTTTTTCGTGTTCTCAATCGTATCGGCAAGCCCGTCCAATTCGAGTGCAGTATCGTGTTTAAGTTTCTCACTATGCTTTTTCGCTAAGTATTCATAAACATGGCTACGGATGATTTCGTAAGCATTCATGACGGAGGTCCCAGGACTGGTCTTCAATTGGGAGCAAATTATAACAATAGGCTTGCCAGAATCAGCCAGGATTCGGATGTGGCATTTTGAGTCACATCCACCAAATCCTGGGAAGCTCAGGTAAAAATCTTCGCGCACGATATCATCTCCTTTAGTTAGTCGCATGCATGGAACTGGGTTGGGACATTGCCCAGCGGCCCTATCAATGCAAAAGTTTGGTAATGATAATATTCAGATCACTTCCAAGGTTTTGTTTTAAGTTTTGCCGCGTTAACTCCCAAACCGTATCTTTATGGCATTGCCTTGTGGTTTTTCTGCTCCCACATGGGCAAGGGTGATGGCCCCTGTACCCATATCTATATGCTCGATATAAACCGCGTACGATGGATTTTCCATCCTTAGATGAAAAAAGCTGTTTGTAGTAATCCAGAATCCCCTCTGCACCATGCTTCGCTTCGCCAAAAGGGTAGGAGTTATGTTTCTCCCAATAGCAGTAACCATACAAATAAGGGATTACTAAATTGTCGGTAAACCCGAGCAATGTGGGCTGCGCGTTAAAGGTCTTCCTCTGCTCCATCGGTACAGCCAAGCACAGCGTTCCATCTGGGTTGATGTGATCCCAGGCTTCTTTAATCCGTCCGGATACTTCCTTTACCACTGGTAGCTCATTTGGATAGGTAGCCGGAATGCTGATTTCTATGTCGAAACTGTCTGTAATGGCTTCCAGGCCGGGGCTGCTTGCCTCGAATACAAGACGCCCTTTTACAGTCATGCAGGATTGACCGTTACCTGCGTAAGATAGCCCCGCGTATGCCGATACTAGCTCGGTCAATTGCGCGCTAATTGGTGAAATGGCTAAATTCTCCACGGCTGAGGTGCTGAGGTAATGTTGACCTTCCGAGCTGGAGGTGTGTTTGCATCGTTTTCCATACCGAGAAGCAGTGCGTGCCGGCTGACAAGAGCGGCCCCAACCGCTTGGCTTAAGGCTTTCTGTACCACAGCAGATTCGGAGCTTCCCTCGACGTTGATGAAGTCTTCTTTTAGCCACTCGACCCATTGAAAGAAGGCTCTGGCTCTAGCGTGGTTATCTTCATGCCAGCGGTCAGCAAAGTTTTCATCAGGATTAACGGGATTGCCGATATACCAGGTGCCGTCATCTCGTTTTTGGATGAGAGCTCTTTCGGCCAAAAAGGAGTCCTTCAAAGCTTCATTCCGGAGCAGGCTGTTGTGTGCCTGCATGCGTGTGATGATGTTTAACAGAGTGCTTCTGACGTCAGATTCATTTGCATAAAGGTGCGCTGCCAGCGTTGTTATGATCATAGAGATCGGGCTAGCGTCAGACATCATGTGGTCGTCAAAGCGCTGGTCACGATGCCTTTTCATAAGCTGGATAGCCCTTTGAAGCGGAGTCCTGATCAACTGATCCGGTACCTCATCAATACTCGCGTACAGAGAACCATGCTGCCTTTGAATCGCTGTTTTTTGTTGGTGCTCGGCAAGGCGGTATGCCGCCCTATTGAGTTCGTAAAACCAGTTGGCGTAACCGTTAGGATCGCTTGAATACCAGCTGTATGCGTTTTTCTCGCGATGGGTGATCGAGATCGATGTATCGAACGATCCCGGTGTTCGAGAAGCTGAAGGCAGTACATCCAAGTGGAAACCTATACCGTCCTGCTCTGCATAATCTAGGGTCCAGCAACGTCGGCCTTCTTTATCGAGCATCCGGCGGTAGGTTTCACTTTCCTTCAGTCTGTTTCCAATATCATGCTTGACCGCATGAGCTCCCATAGACTGATGATGGCAGGGAAGTTCGCACACTAGGTCAATATCGTAATCCGCTTCAGAACCGTCAGAAAGAGGGCGTACGACCGTGCCTAGCCGGAATGACCCCTGTGTGTAGATACGGAGCTCCTCGCCAGCGCCTACATCAACTCCATCCTGCAGCCAGCGTCCTACCGATTTGTATCTGTCTACGGCTTGTTGATATTTGCTCGGCGGAATGTCTAAGTCTTGAGCGACGGATTCGAGAAAACTATTGTATTGGTTGTTATTTAGCGGCATTTTCGTCACTCCTTATAGATCGAATGCTTTTACGAATCCGCCAACAGCGCGGACCTCGTCGTAAAGGGTTAGGGGTAAATCTGCTTTTGGCATCCAGGTTCTTCCTATCTCCACCGCGACAGAAACCGGTACTGCCGGAAATAGGTTGATTTTCTGGTCATGCCCATGAACAGCTTTGATACGGTCGAGCAGCCTTCGGAACACGTTTCTGAACTCCAAAAGCTGCTGTGGTGAGCGCATAAAATCGTTGTGAGGTTGCTCGATGGTTAGCGACCAGATTGCGGTATCTTGACCTAGTACACGCTCAATACGGCTGTTATCCACGCTTGCACTAAGAGAGAGGTTTAAAGCGATCGTGTTCGACTTGGTTTGGGGCTCGATCACTTTAAACGCATGGTCAATGGTTGTGCTTTGCCAGGCCCAAGTTGTAGGTTCACGATGGCGCTGATAGACAGCTGCTGCAGGGATATCTGAGAGTAGCTTTCCAAGTAAGATCAGCAACGGCTGCGGTGCCAGACCAAAGATAGAAAGGTGCTTTATTTCTCCTTTGGCTAACCGACCTTTCACCCGCTGATTAAAACTTTCCTCTAAAGCGAGCTTCTCGACCTGATAGAAGTGTGGGTCGTTATCTCTAAATGGACTTTGGCCCAGTCCTAGTTCGATAGCATGCCGCTCCGCAGGATAATATAGAGGAAACATCGCTTCGGCAGCTGACTGGAAGTTTACGGGTGAGCTGTGTTGTCCGACATTAGCGCCATATAACAGGATGAGGCTTTGCTTGTTAGGACAAATATTGGCGGCAATATCGATTCGGAGCTCGTGATCCCGTTTCATTTTTTGTAATAGCTCCGCAGAGTACTGGGTGCCATCGGTGTCTTGATCCACGAGTTTGTGGCACCCGTGGCACGTTAGCATCAGGTTGTTCAGATCATTGATATGATCGAGATCGATGCCTGCATTGCCACGGGGTCCGTCAGGGCTAAAAGCCCAGATGTGGGCTTTTTGAGCAATGTTGACCTGTTGCTTGGTTGTTTGGTTTTCCCAAAGAGCCTGGTTGCAGCCTTCAAACTGGCACCGACCCGCAGCCATTCCCCATAGCATCAGCTGGGTCGGTTGATTGATATGTCGTGTTACGTGCTGCTTTGCCATCCTCTGAGCCTCTTATAACTTACCAATCATAGGAAGTGATCGCTTGGTTAAAGCGTCAACGGCAAGGTGGCTGAGATACGCGCTACCGCCCACCAAAGCTAAACCCCGTACTAGGCGCTCGAAATCGTCACACGGGTGCCAGTCATAAGCCTTTTTTACGCCATACGTTATGGCGCCAAGAACGGTGATGCTGTGGAAAAACTGCCGGTGATGTGGATTGTTAAGGGAAGGCTCAAGCATGTCTGGTAAACGGCCCATTAGAGCGCCAACCCCACCGGCAACGATAGGGTTAGAAACGATACTTCCTTTTTGCGTATCGCTCAGTCCCACTCCCAGCCCTACGGCACAACCGAGCAGCTGATGTGCCGCTCGGTTGGCCATTATTTCTTCTCCTTGCGCACACCCTTGAACGGGCTCTTATCTGACGTCTTTACATCCATGAAGCGACCCGTGTTGGTATCTCGCTTCACGTAGTGGCCAGAGGGTGTTTGAGTTTGAGAGCGGCCGCGAACAGCGCCTTTACGATGACCATCACCTGTTGGAGGGTTAGTTGCCATAATACAAATCCTTTCTTCCGGTAAAGTTAATCTGATTTATCAGATGGTTTATAAAAAGGCACTTGCATGCCTTAGTACGGATATTACCCCGATAAATCTGCTTAACACAATACTTTTTAACAGATAATTGTGATTTATTTTATTGCCCGGTAGATAAACTCAAGCCCACCAGACTCAGCGATCTCTTTTCTTCCAATGATAAAGCCTTGATTGTAAAGCTTTTTTAGTTTACCGCTGGCATTTTGAACCGAAACATCAAAGTGTTCAGCCACCATGGATGTAGTCACACTATCCTGATCGTAAATGAAATCGAGCAAATCCTTGGTCGCTGACTTGACCATAGGACCAATCCAAAGACGTTTTTCTTGATCCAGCACCATTAACGGTTGCTCTTTCGCTTCGGCGCCATATGACCAGTTGTCGATTAGATCTTTGTTTTTGAACCCGGTCAGGAAAAAAGCTTTTTCACCTCGTAAAGACTTCGCCAATGTAACAACACTCTCTCGCGGGAAAGAAGCGTCGGTCGCGGCCATGCCATCCAGTGATATTTCAAAAACAATTTGCTCAGGATGAGCATCCATAGTTCGCGATAGAGATTGAAAGGCCTCTCGGCCTTCTTCATTACCTATAGCAATGGGGTCACCGACGATATCAAGCAATTTTATAGTTATGGGCTCATTCATCTGCTTAATTTAACCTGTTGAAGCTGATTTAGTCAACGTAGAAGTCAAAACAGATGTGGGTGCCGACTATCTTCGTAAGGTCTTTTGTGACAGCTGGTTTAGCTAGTTCACCATCACGATACACCAGCTTAATGTTAAAGGTATTCAAACGAATACTTAAATCTGCATCGAACTTACTGGCTTGCTCACGCGTACTCCTGAACCCCAAACCACGGCCACTTTTCTTCCCATGCCTGGTGATACTTCCTTTGGAGAAGACTTCTAAAACTAAGCCGATATCAGACTCAATGCCATCATCAGGAAAGCGGCGATAGAGATCAGGGTAGTGTTCTTCCAGAGTGCTTCTAAGTGTTGAAACCACTCCCATACCGCTATCTGAAATCACCGTCTGGATATGGTCTCTTTTAAATTTTGGTTGATAAATTTGTAACGCGGCAAAGCCATCTAACGGAGATTCGCTATGCTCACTTACATTACCGATAAATTCTGAAAATACCGTCAGGGCAACAGTGTCGTAATCCACACTAGACTTATCAACAAAGCTTGAATGTAAAGCAACAATGAGCCCCTTATTTTTGCTGTCTGGACAAATAGTACCCAGCTCAACCAACGAGTCACTATTACCTTTGAAGATTTTCGCTGTTGAGCTTGACGGTCGCTTTGGAAGAACTTTGACTGACTCTGATAGCAGATCAAAGAAGCCTGCACGGTTTAAAAAGCTTCGTGTATTACCACAGTCGGCCATATCGATAGTTACGGCAATACCTTGATGGTCCAACTGATTCAAAATAGCCAAAAACCGTGATATTGGCTCTAGCAATAAATTACAGCCCTTGGGTAAAACAAACTTTACAGCGCCTTCACTCGCAAATAGATCAGGGAAGTCAGCAAGTACTGCTTCATATTTATCCGCGTCTATCCACCCTGGCTGGAATTCTATAGCTGCACCGTCTTCTCGATTAAACCAACAGAACGCTTCATCTTGATAAAATGAGTCCTTATTTTTATCCAAGAATGAATTCACTTCTTTTCGGTTTAGGTCGAGCTTTCTAGCAATATCCCTTCCTTTTAAACCAGGTGATTGAGACAAAACTTTGTAAATATCTTGTTTCATGGATAGCGACTTCCTTGTTGTCTTTAAGTCGATTCGTTTAGCCACAGGCAACTTCATACTGTAAAACGGGCTCTAACCAATACGCAAATGAGCTCCGCTTCTGGAACTCCATGTGAATCCTGCTCCTTGACACTTTGCGCAGTAACTTCAGAGCCTCACGACCGCCGGGACCTCATTCATTTGAGCTCTAGGAATCCGCTGAGTGGGCTCGCTACTCTCTTTTGATTGTTACTGACCAGAGAAGGCCTCTTCGTCTCCGTAATCTGGTGAACCACTAATCTGTAACTCATGGGCTGAAAGACCAAACCTACCAACCGCGGGTACACAAGTCGCAATTACTTTAACTGACAAATCTTGGCCGCGAACACCAGACTCTTTGCGGTGAGAACCGCTCGCATAACCGCTCATTGATACTTCAAAACCGTTGTTAAAATCATAGTCATCGATTGACAGTTCAATCTCTTCAAATACTGTGTCGGTTTCTGCCATCGGACCTGACAACTCCTCACTACCGATAATGTCATATCCATGTTCGTTAACCTCTTCACCAATCTTTTCTGCCAACGACTCATCAGATAAAAATTCAAAGGGATAGTTTTCTAGAACTCCTAAAAGATGGTCAAAGAGCAATTCTCCAGACAGGTATTCATTGTCAGAGTGTTCATTTTTGGCTATTTCATCTAGGCGTTTGGCTAGAAACGAATAATCTTGATAGAGATATTTGATATTACTTAGGGATTCGTTGTTGAACTTTTCATCATCCATCATTTCCTTACCACTGGCATATCCAAAAGAGGCTGCAGCTGTGCTTGATAGCCCTTCAAGGCTGAGAGTTATATTATCCTCACTTAGGCTCTGGGAGATGAAAGACATCAACTGGTAAGCGGCAGGAAAACGATTGGATGCTAGTGTGGACCTATGGATAGCCGATTGAGATTCAAAGCGATGCTTATCAACCTCTTCTTTCCGATTTTTGCTTTCAAGACTTATACGTTCTTTCTCAGCTTGAGCTAACTTGGTGTCGGCGTCTGCCTTTGCTGCTTTGGTTTTCTGCTCAATGTATTCTCTGATCTTGTTCCTACGTTCGACTCTATCCTTTTCTCTTTGCAGATCTATTTTTACTTCCTCAGCGAGGAATTCTTTCTCAGGGTCTGCCCTAAGAGCTGCTTTGTTTAACTCCCTCTGTTCTACTGCCCGTTTGATATCAAGCTCAACGGCATGAGAGTGTTGAGATAAGACCGTATTGTCTTGCTTCTTCTTAACCCACAGTGAAAGTCCAGGGAGCAGAAATAGATATGCGACGCTAAGAAGCAAAGGGAAAACTAGTAGGCCTAGATCTGAGAGCGAATTAGAAATGGACATGGAATTAGCCATGTCTTGGATACGTTCATCTATCTTCTTTGTGCCCCAAAATAAGGCGGCCAACTTGTCCCAATTGCAAAAGCACCACGAGACAATAAAGGCCCCAATGACCGGATCTTTAACGCGTGTTGTTGCATTCCCCTTAATTGAGGACCAAATATCATTTAGTGCTTGCATTGTTATCTCGTCAGTTTTACTCAGTAATACGCCTTAATATACGCATAGGCTCGATCAAACAGCGCCTGGTCCTTATGCAGCTTGTACTTGAGCAAGGCCTTACGCAGTGATTTCTGCACCTCTCGTTCACCGCCGACGGTGTTCTGCCAACCAGGGAAGCGCACGATCCGGACGATGGCGTCGATATCGGTGACGATACGCTCAACCACTGCTGGGGTTTCTTCGTTCTTCAGCTCTAAGAACAGTTCGGTTAGTGCGGCCTTGGGGGACCTGTCCTGTATCTCAGCTTCCAGCTCTTTCTCAGCCTGAATCGTTTCCTTCGCGATCTTGCATAGCTCTTTGACGAACTCTATCGAGGTGATCAGTCCTTGTTCTGCCTTATCGCGCAGCGCTTCTAAGCGTTCGCTAAGGGATTTGAACGTTGGAATGTCGGCATGCTTTTGGAAGCGTTTGACCAGTATCTTCTCAAGCTGCTTGGTCTTCTTCGGGTCGGGGTTGTTGAAGATATCTTCGATGACATCGGCATCCAGTACGAACTCATCCAGGGTATGCACTTCACCGACGTGGATGTTTTCATGAATCAGTTGAGTGGTCTGGGCACCGAGTGTCAGCCATAACAGCTTGCCAATATTGTCGGAGGCCGGTTTGACCGACTCATACACCTGGGCCAACCACTTATAGTCCTGGTTGAACTGGTTGAGGATCTCATCCGGAGACAGCGACTCCCACAGTTTGGCCAGGTACTTAAAGTCCCGCGCAAAGGCATCTTTTTTCTCGTCATTGCTGATCGCGCTCTGTGCCGCTTCTAGTCCTTCGAAGCCTTCAAGCTTTCGATCAACACCAGAGAAATGCTCTAGCGCATCGGCCATTGCCACAGGGAGCTTGTCGCGGAGCTCGTTGAGATTGGTGATCACCTGCTTCACGCTCTCTTCATCAAACTCCAATGCCTTGGCGGCATCATCGAAAATACCGAAGTAGTCGACAATGCGTCCGAAGGTTTTCTGCGGATAGAGGCGATTGGTACGGCAGATCGCTTGTAGCAGCGTATGGTCTTTTAGTGACTTATCCAGATACATGGTTTGCAGGATCGGCGCATCAAAGCCGGTCAGCAGCTTGGCGGTGACGATGATGAACTTAAGCTCCGAGTGTTGATCATTGAACTCGTCAACGATCTTCTCTTGCTGACTCTTATCCACGGCCCATTTTTGCTTGAACTCAAAGGTATCGTTGGCTGAGGTTGAGATAACGACCTTGCTGGCCTCCACAGGCAGGTGTTTATCCAACTCCTCTTTGTACTGCACGCAGGCATAACGATCGGGCGTGACGATCATCGCTTTAAAGCCCTGTGGCGCCACCTTGTCTTGGTAGTGGGTGGCAATGTCTTCGACGATCTTGCTGACCCGCTCAGGAGCTTTTAGAAATGCAGCCATCTTGGCTGATTTCTGGTTGAGTGCATCGGCTTCTTCATCGCTGAGGGCGGCGCTCTCTTTGAATTCAGCAAAGGCCTTATCGATCGCTTCCTTATCAACGTGAATGTCGACCAGACGCGGTTCAAAGTGCAGCGGCAGAGTAGCGTCATCGCGGATCGATTCGTGGAAGGTATAACGCGATAGGTAGCCGCCTTGGTCTTCTTCGGCACCAAAGGCCCAGAAGGTGTTCTTATCGGCCTTGTTGACCGGTGTCCCGGTTAAGCCGAATAGGAAAGCGTTGGGCAGGGCTGCTCGCATCTGGCGGCCCAGATCGCCCTCCTGGGTGCGGTGGGCTTCATCCACTAACACGATGATATTATCGCGGCTATTCATGTTCGGCTTGGCGTCACGAAACTTGTGTATCATCGAGATGATGATCTTACGGGTGTCTCGTACCAGCAGACTTTGCAGCTCTTTGATGTTATCGGTGGATTCGACATTGGCGACATCAGCGGCGTTAAAGGTACCGCTGATCTGGGTATCAAGGTCGGTGCGGTCAACCAGCACAATAACGGTAGGGCTTTTAAGCCTGGCTTCGCGGCGCAGCTTCTGTGCCGCAAACACCATCAGCAATGATTTGCCCGAGCCCTGAAAGTGCCAGATCAATCCTTTCTTGATCCGTCCTTCGATCACCCGCGCAACAATCTTGTTGGCGCCCTCGTACTGCTGGAAACGCGGAATCACCTTCATCCGCTGCTTTTTCTTGTTGCTTGAGAACAGCGAGAAGTTACGCAGGATATCCAGCAGACGCACCGGGCTAAGCAGATCTGTTAGCTCCTTGCCAACCTCACCTAAACCGAGAGCCTTAGCAATGGCGTTTTCATCCTCATCGATGCGCCAAGGGGCCCAGAACTCCAGCGGGCAGCGAATGGCGCCGTAGAATAGCTCCTTACCCTCGGTGGCAAACGACAGGATGTTGGGTACAAACAGCTGCGGTACGGCATTCTCGTAGATGCTGTGGATCTCATGAGCGCCATCGAGCCAGCTTACCGATGGCCGGATGGGGGTTTTGGCTTCGCCGACCACTACCGGGATGCCGTTGATCAGCAACACCACATCGGGGATCTTGGTTTCACGGTGGTGGATGCGGAACTGGTTGGTCACCACATAGCGGTTGTTGGTCAGGTCATCGAAGTCGATCAGCCGTACCGGCACATGGCGATTGTCTTCGCCAAAGGGCATGGTCTTCTCACTCATCAGCCATTGAAAGAACTCTTCGTTGGCCTTGACCAGGCCCACCTGGTTAACTGAAATTAGAATAGCGCGAAGCTTGTAGATGACTTCGTCGGCAAGCGATGGATTCTGGCCAATTTCTGGATTGAGTCGAAGTAGAGCTTCCTTTAACTCAGACTCTACCAGTACCTCGTTGATGCCCCGGCCCAGCTGCTCAGCAGATTTGTAGGTCCACTTGGCACCATAGCTTTGTGTTGGCTCGGTAACCTGTCCTTGGTTTAGGTTGACGCCTGTCATCTGATGGATGATGTAGTGTTCAACGCTATTCAGTTCCGTGAATCCCATAGCTAAAAGACCTGGTTAATGAGAGATTTATTAAGCGCTTTTGAATTATTTATGTTTACGTCCAAAGAATTAAAAACATTATCATGAGAATCTAAATGCTCTACAATTGCATTCTGCCTTTTAAACGAAACATACGGGATTTTTACATTTGCTAGATCTGAGCTAGTAATTCCGGCAACAGTGGTAAAGCAAACAATTCTTCTGATTCGCCTTTGACCTTCCTTTGATTTTAAGAAATGAAAGATATATTTTGGATTGATCTTACTCGTATCTACCCGTGCTCTAATCATCGAAGATTCAAAAGTCATTGGTGTTGAATGTTTACCAATAATTGAACACTTGCCAGCCCCCTCAACCACCAAAGACCTTCTAGCAAATATTAGGTCTCCTTCCTCAACTAAAAAATTACATTTTTCTTTATCTGTTAGCTGTATAAGAGACATCTCCTCATCTTCGATTATTGGGTAGGCGAAAAGCTCACCCATATTTATTATTCTTACCCCTTGCCCCTGGAATTCCTTTGGCTTATAAATTCCATTTAATGTTTTGCCATCTATAAGGCTTTTAAAGCCAAGTTCATTATGCTCATTATCGTTACATATATTTAGAGGGTGAGAAGGCGATGTGGGACAGAATATTGAGTTTCGACTCGTTTCAAAAAGAGCATTAGTAACTATTTTATTTTGAATCGAATTCCCTATCACCTCATCCATACCCCATAGGAGTTCGGCGACCTCTGTTTGCAGTTCTTTGGGGGGAAGTAGGAATTCATAGTTGGCGAGGTCTTTAAATTTACAGCGTGGTGAAAGCCCCCCGGCGGAATGGGTGACAGCCCAGTCGAAAAATTTGTCGTTGTTCACGATGAACGGCAGCAGCTCGGGAAGCAGATTTTCCTTGGCCCGCATCACCGTAATGTCGCCGGAGCAGATGCCCTCGAATGAGGCTTGCGCGGCTTTTCTCAGATAGGCCCGTCGGCGACCGAACAACACATCGCCTTCGGAAAACTTCTTTGTAAAGGTGGTGCTTTCATTGATACCGTTGGAGCGGCGCAGGTGAATATCTTCGGAATTGATATGTTCCAGTCCGATGATATGCTCAATGCCTTCTGCTCGTGCATCCTTCACGCTCTCTTTGGGCTCAAAGGCGACATCGCCGAATTTTACGGGCGTCCAGTCGCTTTTATCTAAGTTGAGTTTGAGGGTGGACATCAGTTGGCCTCCAGCGTGGTAAAGAGTTGATGCATGGATTTTTTCAGCTCGTCCGATGAGCTTTCCCACTCGGCATAAACGAGTTCAAATGCGGGTTGGTCCGAATCAATATGCTTGCCTTGTCGCACATAGCGATTGATCGCCATATTCCCCTTTTTTTCCAGCACCGCTGCATTCGATACCACCACGGAAAAGTCAGACTTATCTTCAAAGTCGCGATACGCTTCAAAAATTTTGGCAATATGGTTCTCTTCGAGATAGCCCATGTTTTTGTCCTGCCGCACCTCATTCACCGCATTGATGAACAGAATTTTCCCCTGTCGTTTCTTCTCCTTTTTGGTTTTAGTGATGAGCAAACAGGCTTCCATTGGTGAGTTGTAGAACAGGTTAGGGCCTAGACCAATCACACATTCCACCAGATCCTGCTCGATCATCTTACGGCGCATGCTGGCTTCGGAGTCGCGAAAAAGGACTCCGTGTGGCCACAGTGAAATAGAGCGACCATTTTCAAGATTTAGACTTTTCTGGATATGCTGCTGGAAGGCATAGTCGGCGCAACCCTGTGGTGGTGTTCCCCAAGCGTTACGGCCATAAGGATCACTCTCGAACGTTTTACGATCCCAGGATTTAATCGAGTACGGAGGGTTCGCCAGAATGACGTTGAACTTCTTGATTTCGTCGTGTTCCAGCAGACCCGGGTTGGCCAAAGTATCTCCCCGGACGATGTCGAACTCTTCGATGCCGTGCATAAACATGTTCATGCGGGCGATGGCGGAGGTCAGCAGGTTGATCTCTTGGCCATAGAGTTTGAGGGTACGGTATTCCTTGCCTTCGTCTTTGAGGTGCAGCGCACAGTTGAGCAACAGCCCACCCGAGCCGCAGGTGGGGTCATACACCGACTCACCCGGTTGCGGGTCCATCATCAGAGTCATCAGCTTGACCACAGTGCGGTTGGTATAGAACTCCGCTGCGGTATGGCCGCTATCGTCGGCGAACTCTTTGATCAGGTATTCGTAAGCATTGCCCAACTTATCGTCGGGTACATTGCTGAGGTTCAGTTTGTGTTGCGAATAATGCTCGATCAGATCGGTGAGCATGCCATCGGAGAGCCGCTCTTTATTAGTCCAGCTGGCATCCCCGAAGATACCGTGCAGCGTATCCGGGTTGGCTTGCTCGATGGCCCGCATCGCATTTTGCAGTGCCAGACCGATATTGACCGTGGTTTCGCGCACATCATTCCAGTGTGCCCCTTCCGGTACCTGGAAGTGGTGGTTCTCAGCAAAGGCCGCGTATTCAACGTCGCCATCACTGACAGCTAACGCATTCTCAAACTCTTCGTCGTAGACATCGGAGATACGCTTGAAGAACAGCAACGGGAATATGTACTGCTTGTAGTCACCGGCATCGATGGTGCCGCGCAGTGCCGTCGCAGCGCCCCAGAGGTACTTTTCGAGTTCTTGTTGGGTCATCATTATGCGATTTCCTTCGCAATAGCTTTTACGATACTGGCTCGTGATTTAGCTCGTTTAGCTATAAGCGCATCTTCGCGTGTTTGCTCAAGCCACTCGAAGAAGCGTTGTACACCGTGACGTGTCGTACTTTCATCTCGACAATTAACTATGAAAACGAACTGTATTTTTTGGATGTTATCGGCTACAAAAACTCCGAATGGTGTTGAGACAACTGTGGCATCTGGGAAACCAAGTAACTTCCTAGCCTGTGATTCCGTGGCCGTGCGGTGACAAGCAATGATATGAAGAGGTCCACCACATTTATTGGAAATTAGAGTATTAGCATGTAGATGATCTTCTAAAAACGGTTGCCCAACCATTTCTTTTGCTGCCGCAACCGTCAACGCTTCTGGTATAGCATGCGCCCGAACAAAGATTTTTTGATTGTCTAGTGCAATCAATACCTTCTCATCTATGACTTTTGACCCAGATCGACCTTCTAATGACTTTCTAAGAACTGAAGTCATCTCTTGCTGACGTTTTTGGAAATCTAACCGGCTCCAGTCCAAAGCGGCTCCACTAGAAAACTTACCTTTAGAAGCTTGAGATACGCCTGATTGAGCCAGCTTGATTACAGCGTCATATAAGGCTTCCTTTACCCGATGTTTTAAATCATCGACAGTTTTGACAACACCACCGCGAAACAAACTTTGCTGGTTAACATAATCCTGGAAATTTTTGTTACGTTTTCCATCATCGTCATTGGAGATACTCACTTTTCCCAGGTCAATTAAGCGCATCTTTGCAGGCGCAATTGAAAGACCCTTCATAAGCTCAGCGTGACATATACCGATGTCTTCCCCCGATTTAGCCCAACCAGCACTGCCATTACTAAGAACAAGAACTATGTCAGCATCCTGTACAGCTTGCAGGCAAACGTCCCAAGAATCCCAAGTCCCTCCTTGAGGATCTGTTTCTTCATTAATCCAAACATCGAAAGCTTTCTTGCCTGCAATCTCCATTGCTTCAATATCTGTTTTAAGCACCTTGCGGACATCAGATAAAGTTGTTTCTGCCTGATTCAAAGGGAAATAATCGAGGCACCGGCTTGAGATCATCACACGCAACTTAGAAGATTTAGCCATCAGATAAACCTCTTGAGCACTAATCTGAATTTCTCTTCTGCCTCAAGGCTCTCTTGCCAGGCTATTTTAAGATCAGCCATTGCTTCTTCCACCGACGGCAGATTATCTTTGATGATCTTCTCGACGTAGAGTGGGATATTGAGGTTGAAGTCGTTTTCCGTCAGCGCTGCAAAGGATGCGACTTTGACGTAGTTCTCAACATCGGTGTAGTCGTGAAACCAGTCGTAGATCTGCTGTACATGCTGCGGTTCGAGGAAGTTCTGAGCGCGGCCCAAACGGATCTGATCCGAGGCATCGATAAACAGCACGTTACCTTTTTTCTGCGCTTCTTTGTTTTGCTTAAACACCATCACGCAAGCGGATAGCTGAGTACCGTAGAAGATATTGGGCCCCAAGCCGATGACTGCCTCTAACATGTCTTGTTCGAGCAACGCTTTCCTTATTTTTCCTTCAGCTCCTTTACGGAACAGAGCGCCATGTGGAAGTACCACGGTCATACGACCGGTGCTGTTCATGGATTTAACCATGTGCTGCACCCAGGCCATATCACCGTTTCCTTTAGGCGGCACACCGGCGATGTTGCGACCGTAGGGGTCGTTAGCCCAATTGTCGGCTCCCCACTCCTTGAGCGAGAACGGCGGATTAGCGATGACGCAATCGAAGGTTTTCAGGCCATCGGCTTCGAAGAAAGCCGGATTACGGAGCGTGTCTCCGCGCAGGATTTCGAAATCTTCGATACCGTGCAAGAACATGTTCATTCGGGCGATAGAGCTGGAGGTGAGGTTTTTCTCCTGACCGTACAGTTTAAGGGTTCGGTAGTCTTCCTGATTGTGCTTCAGGTGGTCGACACATTCGAGCAACATGCCACCGGTGCCACAGGCAGGGTCATAGATGGTCTCTCCCTCATGCGGATCTAGGATCAACCCCAGCAAGTGGACGACAGATCGCGGGGTGTAGAACTCACCGGCTTTTTTGTTGGTGAGGTCGGCAAAGTGTTTGATCAGGTATTCGTAGGCCTGCCCCAGCATATCCGGATCGACAACATCATTGCCGAGACTGTATTGCGAGAAATGCTCGACCAGATCAATCAGCAACTTGTCTGAGAGCTTGTTCTTGTTGCTCCACTGGGCATCACCGAAGATGCCATACAGATACTCTTGGTTAGCTGTCTCGATGTCGCGCAGCGCATCCTGAATAGCCATGCCCACGTTGGTGGTCGTCTCGCGAACATCGGTCCAGTGGCAATCCTCTGGAATCTCGAATCGATGCATCTCAGGTAGCGCGGCGTACTCGGCATCGCCATCAGACTCCTCAAGCGCGACCCGGTACTCTTCGTCGTAAACGTCGGAGATGCGCTTAAAGAACAGCAGTGGGAAGATGTAAACCTTGAAGTCGGAGGCGTCGACAGGCCCCTTCAAGATCCAGGCGGCTTTGGAGAGGTACTGCTCTAGCTGGGATAGCGTGAGTTTTTCTGTCATGCATGGACGCCTTGTTATCTAGTCATTTGGCACAGAACGACCAGCAACAGGAGAGGTAACTGCCTGTCTTGTTTGTATTTCTGGCTATGGTCTAGTGCTCAGCGCTCAATAATATCTGGAATGGAGATAGCAATCAGCTAACGAGGAATAAGATTGGGTAAAACTAGAGCGTAGACATGATCTTTCCGATGGAAAAGTCCTGCTTCTTGCTGGATTTGCCATTTTATGGATCGCTAGGCGCTTGGGAGCGCTCTAGCGTTTGGCATCACAAGCTTGCCCCCAAATACGATTTACGAACAGGATCGCTTATCAGGAACGAACAGAAGTAAACTATCATGCTGGACAGTATTTGAGTATTCAGACGGGTAGCCTGTTTTTCGTTCCTCAAAATTTTAATATTATTTATTTAACTAAATTTCTTTAAAATATACGAAGTGATTTTCACTCAACTTTAAACATGAAAATAATATCGTAGTGATCTAAATGGAAATTATAAAGGGAGAGTCTATTGGCGGTTATTGGTTTAGGATGGAGCTAATTAATGGGAATAAAATAACGAATGATTTCAGTAAATCCTATATCGCACCTTCATCTAACAAGTGGAGAATATTCCCAAAAAATTATAACAATCAAATGCTCACTTCTCATAAAAATATCGATCCTAATAAATTCATTAGAAGAGTTGTAGAATATAATTCATTAGCGCCATTGTTTAGACCTACAGCCAGTATAGAATTGTCTGATTCAGTTGCTGAATCCTATTGCTATACGCTTAATAAAAAGAATTTATTGTCAGCAGATAGATTTATAGAAGGTAAAGACACTCCGTCCATGGATATTAAATACTGTCCAAAATGTTTTATCGAACAAATTGAAAAATACGGGCATAGTTGGTTTAAAAGGGAATGGCATATTTTTGGGATGAATGTGTGCAGTATACACCAACACCCACTTATAAGACCTCACTGCAGTTCATGCACAGGTTTAGGAATTCGAAATGGAATTTTTTCTGTTTTACAAGGAACGTGTTATAAATGCAATACGCTTCAACCACTTGATAAATACAAACTAAAACCTAATGATACATTGTTATTAAGTGACTGGTTAAACAAATTATTAATCGAATGCTTACCAAAATTTTCAGACAAATTAATAAGTAATTTACTTCAGGAGGCCTGCGTAAGAGCTGGGAGTAGAAAAGAAATTGATTATCGTAAACAATCAAAATATTTGAGCGATCTGTGTAATTTAAAAACAAATGAATCATTATTACCTAAAACCCATACTAGTCATATACTAGATAAAATGTTAGCCGGAGGTTTCGGAACAAGTTGTTATCCAATGCTTCTTTTGTGGTTTCCTTTGATGCTGGCATTCAAATCATTTGATGAGTTTTTGGACTATCTAAAAGAAGTATCTTATCTAACTTCATATGAGAAGTTAGTAAGTAATAGTAAAACACTGATGTTTTCTGACGTACTTGATCTGAAAAAATAAAACAATTTACTATTGTCTATTTATATTCAATATTCGATTTACACTGCATACAGATATACCGAATTTATAAGCTATTTCTGAGGATGACTTACCCTGTCGTGAAGCTATAACTACTTTGGATTTCATTTCATTATCGATATACTGCGTCCTATGATGATATTGAATACCAAATTTTTGCGCAGCTACTGCCAATGTGGTTGTACTATATCCAAGGGATTTAGCAGCTTTTGTAAGACCGCGAATTCAACTCCCAAGTGCGACACTTCCCTATACAGCCTGAAGTAATTCT
>JBALWS010000222.1:0-2959 GCA_036960405.1 Halopseudomonas sp.
TGCGCGAGCCGGGGAAGGGCTGCACCGAAGCGGTATCGACTAAGGCGGTTTCACTAAGGGGAGAGGGACTCACAAACTTATTCATCAGGACCTACCTATCGATTGCAACAGTGTTAATAGAACGCTAACACTAGTCAGTCTGCGGTGGGTTTTATAGGGCCAGAATCGGAGTAGCGGCTACGCCAAAGACAAGGCTAGGTGTAAACAATTGTTACCACCGCGGCGCTACCCTGGCGGGTTTTGCACGACAAAGCCGCCATAACAAAGTGTAGGTTTGAGCGGCTTGAATCGACCAGCCTTTGTAGACACCTTTTTGCATTACACTGATGCACTAAGGTGTTACAAAAGCCCCACCCTGTATCCCTCGGCTGCAAACTTCCGGCGATCTCGCCACTATTATCAGCCCCTCCCCCCACAACCGCACAGACTTCTTTATCCATATAAATAAGCCCTTAGTGTTTATATTGATAAATCAAGCCCCTGTGATATGGATTGAAATCGATCACATTGCACATGAGGCAAATACTGTCTGTATTAATGATTGAGCTACACGTTAGAGTGCACGGGCGAGCATGGCCCAGAATAGGACTTCCACATGAGACCTGGCGACAATATCGAACTCTTCCTCTCTACCTTCACGATATTTCTCAGTCAGTAATTTGGTCGCAAAATCAATGACCTCATCACTATAACCGCCATACCAGGCATACGGCGTGTCGCTTTTAAGATGAGCAGAAAAATCTGCTTTCGAATGGCCTTGATGAATATAACTCTGTATATCCCGGATATATTCCTGAACAAATTTCACATCCTCTTTATAGCCAATATTGCTATGGCCGGTAACCATCACATCCCAATCCATCGACAGCAGATAATCTATATCGTTTTTATATGCTATGGCATCTTCAACGTTTGCGAAGCTTCTGAACTCCAACTGATCAGGGTGAATCAGATCAATCGCGTGTAGTATCTTGCGGCCACCGTCTTCAATCAAAAACCCGGTGTTATCCGGGGTATGGCCATCGAAGTTCTTATACACATCAAAAGTATGTCCTTCAAAAACCAGCTTATCTGAAATAATTTTGGTAATCGGTGCTGGCAAGGTCACGTTATGAGAGATCAATGCATCCCGTACTTCCTCAGTCGCATATATCTCGATGTTGTTATCGCCAAGCTCTTTTAATATCACACCCGAATCACCCACATGATCGGCATGTGCATGGGAGTAAACAATCCCCCGGAGCGGTTTATCTGTGATCGCTTCAATCGCCTTTAAAACTTGTTTGCCCGCATGAATCGGGGCATCGATAAGCAAAACGCCCGCTTCACCAACCAGCACGGTCACGTTGTAGTTAGCAACGGAAACCCAGTAGATGTTTTTGCTTAAGCGTTGCACTTCGAATGGTTTTTTGAAACGTTCAAGGTGCCCCCCTTCAACCTTCTGCAGGTTAACAGCGACCTCCGTTAGGGAAGCGGGTTTATAAATAAACCCGGCTGCAGGTGCATTCGCTGACAAGGCCAGAACAGCGGCCGCCAGTAGTGCTTTATTGCTAGAAAACATTTGCATTGCTATCTCCGATTACGTTCGTTTAGCTGGCTGCCGGCAATCTCCTCCCGACAACGCAACGATCCAAGGACAACCATGTCGACTTTATAGTATAAAACTACCATGGTATCTTTGTGACCGTTAGTATCTTATTTATACCGTATTGATTAGGTATACAAAGATCAAGTACGCACCGTTTAGGAACTAGGTATACAGAAGGTAACCAATGAGCAAAAACAAACTGTTAGAGCATCCTAGTGGCTGTGTTGATAATCAGAGCTGTCCAGTAACGACTGCTATGGATGTCATCGGTGGCAAGTGGAAGGTGATCATTCTGTACCACCTGCGCGACAATACGCTGAGGTTTGGCGAGCTCAGAAAGTGTATTCCTAAGATCACCCAGAAGATGCTGACACAGCAGCTTCGTGAATTGGAGTTAAATCAACTGGTTGCACGTAAGGCCTACGCAGAAGTTCCACCAAGGGTTGAATACACAAGCACCTCAATCGCCGACGAGTTGCGTCCGATTATGGATATGCTATGTGCCTGGGGCGAGCGCCATCAGGAGCTATTGCGATCTACTGAATAGCGGCAGTCATCTCCAATTAAGATGCTGGTGATGGGCTGTTTGGCGCAAGTTGAGACTACTGGCGAGAACCCAGAGCGACGGCTTTGGGTTGATAAGAGCCTGTTACTGCCGCTCAATCTCACCCGTCTAAATGTCCGGTATGCGGCCAGAAGCGAAGCCGATTCAAACCAAGCATCACCTCCCCTTTATAGATGATCAGTCTGGCAGCGCGCCGACGGACCTGTCTTTGCGGGCAGCCTTATCCTGGTACATCCGTTTATCGGCGTCATTTATCAGTGAGGCCACTGTGTCTTCGCCTGATGTCCGCTCGGTTGGGTAGGTCACCACTCCGAAGCTGAAGCCTAACGGAACGTGCCGCTCCCCAATGTGTTGTATCTTTTCCAACCGAGACCTGACCTCGCGCATTTTATCCATGGCTTGGTTCTCACTGCAGTCAGGGAAGACAATAAGAAACTCATCGCCGCCGATCCGCGCAAATACATCCCCTTTGCGCACGCACTGATTTACCGCCTGAGAGATAGTGGAGATCATCCAGTCCCCCATTTTGTGGCCAAGATTGTCATTGGTGGTTTTCAGGTTATCGATATCGATAAAGCAAACCGCGAAACGGTTGTCGTTACGCTGGGCCTGTGCCATCAGCTTGTCAAGTACGATCAAGCCGGTACGGCGATTCATTATTCCGGTCAGCTCGTCGATGGTGGCGTAGTGCTCCAGCACCTTCTGTGCTTTCTTGATCTCCGAGATGTCGGTCAAGCCAATCACCAGCAGGGATTCATCCTGGATAGATATCGTGCGGACCGACGCCAGAGTCGGTATAGAGCCTC
>JBALWS010000061.1:0-25190 GCA_036960405.1 Halopseudomonas sp.
TTTGTTAGAGGCAACCGGTCGAGTGCCGCAACAACTAATTGGGACATAGCCTTTTGGAATCTGGCACTTGGAGAGTGACGGTAAGGCACATAGTGTCCGCATCAGTGGGCCGCTATCATCCAATAATGGTGAAATCGTGCTGCAGTGGGCACTGGACGGACGCGGGCTCGTGCAGCGTTCGCTTTGGAATGTTAAGCCGCTGCTGGAGCAAGGTGCTTTGGTACAGGTGCTTCCCGACTATTCACAGAGCGCCAATGTTTGGGCGGTTTACCCAACCCGTCTTTCTCACTCTGCCAAGCTGCGCGTCTGTGTGGAGTTTTTGGTGTCCCATTTCAAGGGACTGTCGCTTTAGTCTTTCTTTCATCTATCTATTACTCGTTGGGGGTATGGGTCACTGTTTGGCTATCCTTGCTGTCCCTATTGTTTACGATATGTGTTTTTAGGTCTTACGGTGGTGGTATTGATACACAATTTGAATTCAATACTATGGGGGTATGGCTATAGCCCGGCCCGGTACTGACAGGTTCATGACAGCTCCGACTTAAAGCTGGCCATGTAAGTTCATTCCAGAAGGCGTTCACCCTATCGCTCTTATCACTGCAGCGCGCGAGTGTTCCGACAAACGGGAATGACACTTCACACAAACGGAATACAACCCCGATCATCATCGTAGACAGCCCTGAAGGGAAACAGTTAAATGCTAAAAATAACAACGACTCAATTATTGAGCACCAGCTTAATCGCCACACTTCTATCCGGTCAGGCGATCGCAGCCGAAAGCCCAGACAGCAGCTACCAGCTAAAAACAAAAACCCGCTTTGTTTATTTTGACCGTGAATTTGAAGATCCCGTCAATGATCGGATTCAGTCCGCGTTCGCCATTGCCGCAGACTGGACCACCCCTCAATACGGGGGGTGGTTTGGCATTGGAATCTCACCCTATTTTGTTCAAGACATCAAAGCCACTGGCCGCATTATCGAAGACGTGTTGACCGTAAAAGATGGAGAGGCCCAAGGCTTCGCCTTGGTCGGTCAAGCGTTCGTCAACCTAACACCGACCGAAAGCTTGAGCGCAAAAATCGGACGTCAGACACATAAGTCTATGTTCCTGAGCAGCTCCGGTAGCCGTGCCGTGCCTAATAGTTTCCAAGGGATCAACGCGCTATTTATACCCACAACAGGGGTGTCAGTATACGGAGCTGTGTATGACAAGTGGTCGCCCCGCTCTAATAATGAGTTCAAAGGTTTCGCTACTGACCAATCCGATCCCGGCGCAATCGATTACGTATCGCTGATCGGCCTAAAATACAAACTGGAAGCATTGACTGTCGAGGCAGAATATCTCAATTCCAAGGACTATCTAAGCAAGCTCGGCTTACGCGCCAGCTACGCCACCAAATTGGATGGTTCGAGCCTTAAATTCACCACTGGTGTATTCAGTTCATCGGACGATGGTGATCTGTTCGTGACGCGTGCTGAGAGCGGAGATCTGGACGATGAAGATGTTCCGGGAAGCGTTGCCGGTACAACAAAGAGCAGCAACGATGGTCTAGGAGCCTTCCTCGAAGCCAAATGGAAGAAGGGCAATACCCAACTAACTGCGGCGGTGTCCAAGTTTGACGACATCTGGATTGAAGACAACTTCGCCGGCGACCACGGCACTAACCCCTTCCCGACCCGTTCACGTCTTGGTCCAGACATGACCAACGCCAATGAAACCGTGGCCATGGTGGCTTTGAAATATAACTGGAAAGAGATCGTTGCAGGTCTGGAAACCACTATCGCTACAGCGCAGGGTTGGGATGCGGAAAACTCTACCGATCCCTCCCTGGGTACAGCAGACGAAGACTGGCGTGAACTAGTTGTGAGCTACAAGGTACCTGCAGTCAAAGGCCTTAAGTTCACCGGCATCTGGCATGACTACAATTCAGATGAAGATGGAGTCGTGGACGGGGTCAAGCCAGACGAGACCGATATCCGGCTCTATCTGGATTACAGCTACGCGTTTAATCTCTGATTGACTCACCTCAGCAGCAGCAGCCGCCTATAGTGCTGCAGTGGGCACTGGACGGACGCGGGCTCGTGCAGCGTTCGCTTTGGGATGTTAAGCAGCTGCTGTAGCAAGGTGCTTTAGTACAGGTGCTTCCCGACTATTTACAGCGCGCCAATGTTTGGGCGGTTTACCCAACCCGTCTTTCTCACTCTGCCAAGCTGCGCGTCTGTGTGGAGTTTTTGGTGTCCCATTTCAAGGGACTGTCGCTTTAGTCTTTCTTTCATCTATCTATTACTCGTTGGGGGTATGGATCACTGTTTGGCTATCCTTGCTGTCCCTATTATTTACGATATGTGTTTTTAGGTCTTACGGTGGTGGTATTGATACACAAATTGAATTCAATACAATGGGTGTATGGCTATAGCCCGGTACGTTTCACCGGGTGAAGCCGGATTTCCAAAACCTTACGTGGGGACCTGCGACTATGAGTTCAGCTAAGACGCTTTATGATAAACACATCAACTCACACACGGTGTGTAAGTTAGACGACGATGGTCATGTTCTGCTGTATATCGATCGTCAGGTACTCAACGAATATACCAGCCCTCAAGCATTCAGTGGGCTGCGTGAGGCTGACCGAGGGGTAAAAAGGCCCAGTACTCATTTGGCTGTTGTCGATCATGTTAATCCTACAGCGCCCGCACGCACTACCCAGATGCCCGACGAGGGCGGCGCTGAGCAGGTGGCCTATTTGGCAGAAAACTCCAATGACTTTGGAATCGAGCTGTTCGATATCCTCGATCCGCGGCAAGGGATTGAGCATGTGGTGGCACCCGAGCAAGGTTTTGTGTTGCCCGGGATGGTGATAGCCGCTGGTGATAGCCATACCACCACCTACGGTGCACTTGGCGCTTTCGGTTTTGGCATCGGAACCTCGGAGATCGAGCATCTGTTAGCGACTCAAACCCTTGTTTACAAACGGCTCAAAACAATGCGGGTCACCATAAGCGGTAGCCTGGGCGTCGGAGTCGTTTCTAAGGATGTAATAATGGCTCTAATCCATAAAATCGGTGCCTCCGGGGCTACGGGTTATGCCATTGAGTTTTGCGGATCAATCATAGATGCGTTGAGCATCGAAGCTCGGATGACGATCTGCAATATGGCGGTAGAAGCGGGCGCCCGAGGCGCGTATATGGCTCCTGATGACAAGGTGTTCCAGTATCTTAAGGACAAACCTCGTGTGCCCAAGGGTAAGCTGTGGCATCAGGCTGTGGAAAAATGGCGTCAGTTGCGAAGTGACGAAGGTGCCAAATTCGACGTTGAGGTGGCGATCAATGCCGACGGCATCCAGCCACTGGTGACCTGGGGAACAAGCCCAGATCAAGTGGTGCCTGTGAATGGCGTAGTCCCCGATCCGTCTGAAGAGGCTGACCCTGCAGTTAGCGAAAGTTTGGAAAGAGCGCTGGCGTACATGGGGTTAAAACCGGGCCAGGCAATGGAAGGTGTGCGAATCAGCCACGCCTTTATTGGTTCTTGTACCAATGCGCGCATCGAGGACCTGCGCCAGGTCGCCGAGGTTGTCAGCAATCGCCGGGTCGCAGACCACGTACGCGCTATCATCGTTCCGGGGTCTTCCGAGGTAAGAAGGCAGGCTGAATCGGAGGGGATCGCCGATATTTTTCTTACCGCTGGGTTCGAGTGGCGTCAATCAGGCTGCTCCATGTGCTTAGCCATGAACGACGATGTGCTTCAAGCCGGTGACCGCTGTGCTTCCAGTACGAACCGAAACTTTGAAGGGCGTCAGGGGGCCGGGGCCCGCACTCATTTGATGAGCCCTGCGATGGTCGCTGCAGCAGCCATCAGTGGACATCTGACTGACATTCGCAATTTTACAAAGGAGGCCTGAACCATGAGTTCATTCAAAATTGAAAGTGGGAAGGCTGCCCCCCTGTTAGCCGCCAATATCGATACTGATGTCATCATGCCTAAGCAATTTTTGAAGCGTATCGATCGCAATGGCTTGGACAAGGGTGTGTTTTTCGACCAGCGCTTTCTGGAGTCCGGAGAACCTAATCCCGAGTTTATCCTCAATCGACCGGAATGGCAGGGTTCTCGTTTCCTAGTGGTAGGGCCTAATTTCGGGTGTGGTTCAAGCCGGGAATATGCGGTCTGGGGGATGAAACAACTAGGTATACGTGGACTAATAGGTACAAGTTTTGCCGGTATCTTCGACGACAATTGCCAGCGTAATGGCATTCTTAACATTAAACTGAATGAATCGGACTTGCAGGACCTGGGTCTGATTGTCTCTAACCCGGGCAGCAATGAGATTGAAGTTGACCTGCCGGGACAGTTGATTCGTTTCGACGGTGGTCGAGTTATCGAATTTAATATCGATCCTTTGAGTAAGGCCTCGTTGATTGAGGGGCTAGATGCGATCGCTAGTACCTTGCAGCGGCAGTCGATGATCGACGCGTTCGAGCAACGTCATCTGAAAGCGAATCCCTGGCTTTCCTGAGTGATTGTCCGCCGAGCGCTTCATGAAAATGCTGCATGAACTGGAGTAGTGGTAGAGTCAGTAACCATGACCGCTCTGTCGACAGGCTGTGTGAAAACGCCGTACGAAATTCAAATCTGAAAAATCGACCTCACAGAATGCGTTGTAAGCGACGATCTCCATACAGGGAAGGGTCGGATGACCCCCTGAATTGACTGTATTTGGTGTTTTCACACACCCTGTCGATACAGCCGTAATACATTCATCACTGAAAGATAGCAGCAGGTGCACCTACTAAAAATATCGCATGGAATTGTGGCCACCAAGAACTCGATGAAAATGCTTCATGATGTGGCGCACACCAGTGTACTTACGCACCTTTTTGGCCTCTGCATGCTTGCAGGTAACAAACGCTCTCTATCTTGTAGTTCACTAAAAATTTTCAGTATTTTCCTCGTAAATCTCTGTACTGTTCGTGATCAATGTTTCCAGCTATTTAAGAAAGGCCTAAAAGGCACGTTTTTTTTCCAGCAGTGAATAATAGAGGTAGAAAAATGCTCAAAGTATTTCGCGCAATTAGCATTGCGGAAGGGTTATCATATTTAGCAATTTTAAGCGTTACGTTTGGTTTTTTGGGTAGAGAATGGGTCTCTCTTCTAGGTATGACTCATGGGATTCTATTCACTGCTTATCTTGTCGTATCTCTAAAAGTATCAGATGCAAAAGGGTGGTCAGTATTGTGGTGGCTGATCATGGTTATAGCTTCAGTGGTTCCGTTTGCCTTTGTTCTTGTGGAGGTGTATCTACGAAAAATCGAACAGGGTAGCTCTCAAAAACTCGAAGCGGCGGTGTAGCTGTGCATTGAATCTTACTTGCGAAGACAGATTCTGCGGAGGGTTCGCGCTTAGTTTTGAAACATAGCTTTGAGCTATGACGGCGGATCTATCGTTCTGGCCAGTGAGTGGCCCGCTATTGGCCTCACGTGTTCAGTGAACGTTTATAACAAATATTGCGCCCAAAACAGCCATTTCCAGGTAGTTTGCTCGGTAACTGACATCGCGTGAAGTCGGATTCAAACAACCCAACGTACCAGTCCATAAAAAACCAGGCCAACGCCAATGGTTAGCAACAGGTTGCGGCGAATCAGGGGCGTTATTGTTGCGGTAATGACGCCGAGTCTATGATGATTATCCGGGGCGATACTGGCGGCTCCAGCGCGAATGAGTGCCTCCTGAACAATGCTATTTGTTAGCACTGCGGTAGGAACGAAATCCACAGCGATGACCAGCAGAGCCGGGAGTTTGATCCGGGCCGGGGAATCAACCTGGACTTTTTTCAAGTGCTGCTGGCCAACCGAAACAACCTATCTGGCCCTTGAACAAAACGCTTATGCGGGGTGCAATGGTAAAATTATTAACCCTCTACAGAGGAAGATCGTATGTACGTACTGATGGATATCATGGTTTCACCCGGCGGCGTGGGGACGTCTGTATCCCCTTATGTCGCTATGTGCCAAAAGATATTTGAACAAGCAGGGCTGACTCACACCATGCACGGTTACGGCACTAACGTAGAGGGTGAGTGGGATGATGTTATGGCTGCGGTTAAGCGTTGTCACGAGGATCTACACGAGGCTGGAGCCGTTCGCATCACCAGCCACATAAAGCTTGGGACACGCATAGATCGAGATCAGACGATGGCTGATAAGGTGACCAGTGTTCAGGAAAAACTCATTGCTAAATAACCGCCATGCCACCGCATGCCCCAATTGTAGATATGACGGGGACCGGCTAGCTGGGTGTGAACTGCAAGATTTTGATGGCGCGCAATGACGTCATACATTGGTCATATTCAGCAAGCACAACTGGTCCCTCCCATACTCTCGCCAGTTCCTTACAATAAAGTGAAGGATCCCCCGATATTGTGAGGCGCTCACCGATGAGTGATATACAGATTCAAAAACCCGATCGATTGGTTTCCGCACGAGAACTCTTCGGTATTGATTCAAATCTACAGGTGCCTGCCTTCAGCGAGCGCGACGACCATGTACCGGAGATCGATCCGGCTTACCGCTTCAACAAAGACGTCACCCTGGCGATCCTTGCTGGCTTCACCCAAGATCGCCGGGTGATGATTCAGGGGCTGCACGGTACTGGCAAGTCGACCCACATCGAGCAGGTCGCGGCACGCCTCAATTGGCCCTGCGTGCGAATCAATCTGGACGGTCATATCAGCCGCCTGGATCTGGTTGGCAAAGACACCATCAGCCTACGCGACGGCAAGCAGGTGACCCAGTTTCAGGAAGGGATCGTGCCTTGGGCATTGCGCCGCCCGGTGGCGCTGATCTTTGACGAATTCGACGCCGGACGTCCCGACGTGATGTTCGTGATCCAGCGCATCTTAGAGCGCGATGGAAAGTTCACCCTACTGGACCAAAATGAGGTCATCCATCCGCACCCCTATTTTCGCCTGTTCGCTACCGCCAACACCGTCGGCTTGGGTAATCTTAACGGCCTTTACCACGGCACCCAGGTACTCAACCAGGCACAAATCGATCGCTGGAACATCGTTGCCAGCCTCAACTACCTGCCCCGGGCTGACGAGGTGGCTATCGTCCAAGCTCGGGTGCCGGCGTATGCCGACGAGCGTGGACAAGCGCTGGTCGACAAGATGGTGGCGGTCGCCGACTTGACCCGCCAGGGCTTTGCCGCGGGTGATCTGTCAACGCTGATGTCGCCGCGCACAGTGATCTCCTGGGCCGAGAACAACCAGATCTTCCACGATACAGGGTTGGCATTCCGACTCAGCTACCTCAACAAGTGCGACGAGGCCGAGCGCTCATTAGTCGCCGAGTACTACCAGCGCTGTTTCGATACCGAGCTGGATGAGTCTAAACCGATGCACGAGGTCGCTTAGGTGATCAGCCCGCTGGCCCCTTGGCAGCCGATAAATCCAACCGGGCTTGCCCCATCGGACATCCAGCAGCCGCGTAAGGAGAAGCGCCAGCAACGGCTGGAGGAACTCTGCGCGGCGACTATCCGGGCGTTGACCGGCAATAGCCAGTTGCGTTTTCGCGGCCACCGACTGGAGCAGTATGGACGACGGCTGCCGATCCGCGCACCCCATCTCAATACCGACGTCAGCGAAGATGACTTTGACTCGTTTCGCGGCGCAGCTGATGGCCTGGCGTTGCGGCTGATCCACAGTGATGCCGCCTTGCACGCCTCGCTGCTGCCCGATGACCCGTTAGAGAAAACCCTGTTCGAAATTCTCGAGCAGCTGCGGGTCGAATCGCAGGTGTCCGACGACCACCCCGGTATCCGTCGCAACCTTAAACACCGCTTTCGCCATTGGTGTCTGCAGTACCATCATTCAGGCATGACCGAAAATCAGGTCGGCTTGTTGCTGTTTTGCATCATCCAAACGGTCTGGTCGCGATTGGGCAGCCACCCTGCACTGATAGAGATCGAAGATTTGATCGAGCCCCAGCGCGCCGTACTGGCACCGCATATCGGTACCGATGTGCTGGCACTCAGACGCAACAGGGATAACCAGGCCCGCTACGCCGAACACGCGCTAGGCATCTGCCGCGAGCTCAGCAGTATTATCGACGCGGGCCAGTCCGGCGACGACGATGTGGATAAACGGGAGCGCTCGAAAATAGCCGAAGCCGCCGATTTTGATCTGCTACTTGAGCCCGACGAAGACCCTGACGAGTCAGATGTCCAAGGCTCGACGCCGCAACAGCAGTCTGAGAAGCAACTCAGCGATGGGCTGAGCGATTATCGGATTTTCAACAACCGTTACGATCGCGAGGTCAGCGCCGCCAAGTTGGTCCGTTTGGAACAACTCCGCTTGCTACGCGAGCAGCTTGACCGACGTGTCCGTCGCCAAGGCATCAATACGCCTCGCTTGGCCCGTCAACTGTCGCGTATTCTCGCAGCCCCCCGTCTTAGTGGCTGGCGTTTCGGTGAAGAGGAGGGCCGCCTCGACGCCCGCCGCTTGTCGCAATTGGTTACCAGCCCCACAGAAAGGCGGCTGTTCCAGCAGGAGCAGTATCAGCCACACAGCGACTGCCAGGTGTGCTTTCTGATCGATAACTCAGGCTCGATGAAGCAACACATAGAATCGGTTGCAATGCTGGTTGACGTCTTCAGCCGCGCCTTTGAGCAAGCCGGTGCACGCTCGGAGATCCTCGGTTTCACCACCGGTTCCTGGAACGGTGGCAAGCCCTTTAAGGAGTGGCGCGGACGCGGCAGTCAGGCCGATCCGGGGCGTCTTAACGAGCTTTGCCATATCGTTTATAAAGACGCCGAAAAGCCTTGGCGCCGTGCCCGCCCGGAAATCGCAGCGCTGCTAAAATCCAATATATTCCGCGAAGGAGTCGACGGCGAAGCCCTGCTGTGGGCCAGCAGCCGACTGCAGGCAAGCCAGGCAGCACGCAAGATCCTGATCGTCATCTCCGATGGCTCCCCGATGGAGAGCATGACTCACCTGCACAATGCACCCGACTACTTGGACAAGCACCTGCAACAGGTGAGTGAGGCGATTGAGCGGCGCGGCGAAATCGAACTGCTGGCGCTCGGGGTGGGACTAGATCTGAGCCGCTATTACCGTCGCAGTCTGGAACTGGATATCAGCCAATCGCTGGACAACGCCTTGTTCGATGAAGTGGTTTCACTACTGGCAAACAGTAGACGTTAATGCCTCGCTGTTTCTCGATACAAGTCACTAGGTTCGCTATGTCCTAGGGGCTGCCCTGTCGATGAAGCGGTCTAAGCACCCTTTACAGCCCCGCCTCTTCTCAACAACAAACTCAGACATAGCTTAAAGAAAGAGGGGGCAAGCAAGAGGAAAAAGACCGGGAGCCAGAACAGCTCCCAGCCGGTACTGCGGGACTAACCCGCGTATTACATCAGCACACGCGAGTTAGAACTCCTCATCTTCCATCTCCATCAACGTTGCGGCATCGACCGTTAGGGTCTGCGCCAGCCCTTCGTTGCGCGGTAGCATACGCTGAAAGTAGAAACGCGCGGTCTTCAGTTTGGCGCGGTAGAAGGCGGTCTCTGAACTGCCATTGTCCAGCGCCGCCTGGGCAACAACGGCTGAACGTGCCCAGATATAGGCCATTACGGTGTAGCCGGCGTACATCATGTAATCGAAGCTGGCCGCACCCATCTCGTCAGGGTTGGTTTCGTTGCGGGCAGCGATCGCCTGAGTCAGGGTTTCCCAACGATCCAGGTTGGCCTTGAGCGGCTCGATAAACTGCACCATCTCGGCACGTCCAGCCTGGGTCTCGATAAACTCGTTCACCTGAGCGGTAAAGTGCTGCAGTAGTGCGCCCTTGGATGCCAGTACCTTACGACCCAGCAGATCCAGCGCCTGGATACCGTTGGTACCTTCGTAGATCGGCGCGATGCGGGCATCACGTAGAATCTGCTCCATGCCCCACTCGCTGATATAGCCGTGACCACCGTAGACCTGCATCCCCAAATTAGCAGCCTCAACACCCGCTTCGGTGCAGAAACCCTTGGTGATAGGAATCAGCAGCGCCAACAACTTTTTGGCATCGTCGCGCTCGGCTTCGGTCACGGCTTTGTGCGAGCGATCCACCTGCTTAGCCAGCAGATAGGTCAGCGCGCGGCCGCCTTCGGCCAACGCTTTCTGGGTCAGTAACATGCGCCGCACGTCGGGATGAACGATGATCGGATCGGCGCTTTTTTGCGGTTGCTTAGCACCGCTAGCCGAACGCATCTGCAGCCGGTCTTTGGCGTAGGTCAGCGCGCCCTGGTAGGACAGTTCCGCATGGCAAACGCCCTGCTGGGCGATAAACAATCGCGCGTTGTTCATAAAGATGAACATGCAGTTAAGGCCCCTGTTCGGCGTACCGATCAGGTAACCTTTGGCGGCGTCGAAGTTCATCACGCAGGTGGCGTTGCCGTGGATGCCCATCTTGTGCTCCAGCGAACCACACTCGACGCTGTTGCGATCGAGCAAAGAGCCCTGAGCATCGATATTGATCTTGGGCACTAGGAACAACGAGATACCACGAGTTCCCGCGGGCGCATCGGGAAGGCGAGCCAAAACGATATGAACGATGTTATCGGCCATGTCGTGCTCACCGGCGGAGATAAAAATCTTGGTACCGCTGATGGCGTAACTGCCATCGCCATTAGGCTCGGCCTTGGAGCGTAACAACGACAGGTCAGAACCGCAGTGTGGCTCGGTCAGGCACATGGTGCCGGTCCAGCTACCTTCGACCAGTTTGGGCAGGAACATCGCCTGCTGCTCGGGCGTACCGTGGGCATCCAGCGTCGCCATCGCGCCGTGACTCAAACCCGGATACATCGACCACGACCAGTTGGCGCTGCCGTTGATCTCAGAGATCACCGAGGCTAATGACTCGGGCAAGCCTTGGCCGCCGTTCTCGGGCTTCTGTGCCAACGAGGCCCAGCCGCCTTCCACATACTGCTGATAGGCTTCTTTAAAACCGGCGGCGGTGGTGACCACGCCGTCTTTGAGCTGACAGCCCTGCTCGTCGCCGATCTGGTTCAATGGCGACAGCACCTGAGAGGCAAACTTACCGCCCTCTTCCAAAATTGCATCGACCATATCCGGCGTGGCGTCTTCACACCCCGGCAAAGATGCATAGTGATTTTCAAAATCCAGCAGCTCGTTCAGAGCAAAACGGATATCACGCAGGGGAGCTATATATTCAGGCATAGAAAACCTCTTAAAAATAATCGTTGTTATTGATCGGCTAAACGAGAGCCACGCGTGGCGAGCGGCACTAACGCTGTTGCAGAATGGTGAGTCACAAACAGGAAAACACGGCGGCCAAATTGGCACTCGAACGCTGAGAGATAACTAACGGCCATCCATGGCCCCATTGTTTGACTACGACACAAAAAGGCAGAGTCGGGTCGCCGATATTCTTCAGCAACCCTTCAAGCAAGTTAGATTCGCTCGAACAGCGCCGCGATACCCTGACCACCACCGATGCACAGGCTCACTACAGCATAACGGCCCTGAGTGCGCTCAAGCTCGTGCAACGCTTTAACCGCGATGACAGCACCGGTTGCGCCAATCGGGTGACCCAGCGAGATACCGCTACCGTTAGGGTTCAATTTCTCGGCGGGAATCTCCAGGTCTTTGGCCACGGCCAGGGCCTGAGCGGCGAAGGCTTCGTTGACTTCCCACACATCAATATCGGCGACGCTCAGTTCAGCATCGGCCAACAACTGGCGTACAGCTGGCACCGGTCCGATCCCCATGTATTTAGGCTCAACACCGGCGAAACTGTAACCTACTAGGCGAGCCATCGGCTTCAAGCCTTGCTGCTCTGCCGCTTCACGATCCATCAATACCAATGCGGCAGCGGCATCGTTAAGGCCCGACGCGTTACCGGCGGTAACGGTGCCGTCTTTCTTGAATACCGGTTTGAGCTTGGTCATATCTTCAAGCTGGCAGTTAAGGCGTACGTGCTCGTCGGTATCAAACAGGGTGACGCCCTTGCGCGACTTCAACTCAACCGGAACGATCTGACCTTTAAAATAACCCTGCTCGATCGCATGCTGGGCCCGGTTGTGGCTTTGGGTCGCCGCGGCATCTTGCTCTTCACGGCTGATGCCCCACTTCTCGGCGATGTTCTCTGCGGTTATGCCCATATGCGTCTTTTCGAACGGACAGTGCAGCGCAGCCACCATCGCATCAACGATCGCGCCGTCACCCATGCGGTAGCCGAAACGTGCATTCGGAATCCAGTAAGGCACCCGCGTCATCGACTCGGCGCCACCAGCGACAACAGTGGTGCAAACGCCGGTTTCGATCTGCTGGGCAGCGGTCACAACGGCTTGCAGGCCGCTACCGCATAGACGGTTAACGGTCAGTGCCGGCGTTTTTTCGGACAGCCCACCTTTCAGGGCAGCCACTCGGGCCATGTACATATCACTCGGCTCGGAATAAACCACATGACCGAAAACGCTGTGACCAATACTATCTGGCTCAACCCCGGCTCGTGACACGGCTTCGTTAACCACCAATCCCGCCAAATCAGTTGGCGCCTGACCTTTTAGGCTGCCACCAAAGGTACCGATCGCTGTACGCACACCACTCAGTACGACTACTTCACGCTTGTTCATCTACTGTTCTCCGGTTCAGGCTGAAAGGCCGTTGATTGTCTCACTGATAAAACCAACCACCAGCATGCACCTAGGTATTAACCCTAACAAGCGCATTTCGCCATAGGTGAACTCTTTGGCGCCAAATGCTAAATTACTCACTTATCTACCGTCGGAGATCGGCCATGCTCAACCCCTGGCAAGAGGGAACCGTCATCGGTGGCTGGGCCATCGCTATCGCACGCGCGCTCGATCACTACCAGCTAGACAGCCAAGCGTTATTTAAACAGTGCGGCATGAATCTCACCCAAGCGCTCGATACCAATAGTCGCTTCCCGGTCACCAAGATCAGCCAGCTATTGCGACTGGCGGTAAAAAACAGTGGTGATGAAAACTTTGGCCTGCTGGTCGCGACCTATATCCGCCCCACCTCCTGGCACGCCTTGGGCATCGCTATCTGGGCCAGCAACTGCATGCACGAGGCTTTCGAGCGGCTGATACGCTATCGCCGCTTATTTCATACCGCACTCGAGATAGAGATGACCCAGCAAGACAGCCAGACCCTCGTCAGCATGTACTTCCCCGATGCTTACCAACCGTTGTTCTGCGACACCGATATGGATGCGATTATGGCGACGACGGTATTAACCTGCCGCCACCTGGCCGACGGCAACTTAAAACCAGTAAAGATTCAGTTCTGCCGACCAGAGCCCGCCAATCCACAAGGTTTTGAGCGGTTGTTTCACTGCCCGGTGGTGTTCGGTGCCGCTGACAACCAGATCATCATCGATAACGATGACCTGATCGCGCCTCTGCCGACGGCCAATGCCGAACTGGCCATGCTCAACGACAAGCTAACTCAAGAGTATCTGTCCCGACTGGATCGTCATGACATCGTCAACCGGGTCTATCTGAAGCTGATCGAAACCCTGGGCCACCAACTACCCGACCAAGCCCAATTAGCCAGCGCTCTGGGCCTGAGCCAACGCAGCCTGCAACGTAAGCTGCAACTGGCAGGCACCAGCTATCAAGAGCTGCTCGATCAGTTACGCGAACAACTGGCCTGCCAGTATCTACGCCAATCACACCTATCGATTAACGAGATCAGTTACCTATTGGGGTTTTCCAAAGTGGGCAGTTTCACCCGCGCGTTCGGGCGCTGGACCGGGAGTGCCCCCAGCCGCTATCGCAAGATGCTGCCTGCCAACCTGACAGGCGATACTGACAAAGAAAAGGACTACTAGCGTAATCTGGGGTGGGATTAAAAGATAACGCTACAGAGCCAAAACCGCCTTCGATTGAGGGCTGCAGCAGGAGGTGACAACAACGCGATAAGGCTCGGAATCTTATCGACAGGGTTACACCCGAAACGTCGAAACCACCTGTTCCAGACGACGGGTTTCTCCGGCCATCTGCTCGCACGCCTCTACCGTTCCGCGCGCTCCGGCGGCAGTCTGGTCGCCAGCGGCGCTGATCGATACCACCTTCTGATCGATCTCATTGGCCACCGAGGTCTGCTGCTCGGCGGCGCTGGCGATCTGAGTATTGATCTCAACAATCAGCGTAATCGCTTCGGTGATCTGCTGCAGCGACTCCCCGACCTCTGCTGACTGAGTCACCGTCTGGCCAACGTTTTTATGACTCACCTCCATCGCTTTGACCGCATCCTGAACCCCGGATTGCAGCCGATCGATCATCTGCTCGATCTCCTGAGTCGATGCTTGAGTCCGCTGCGCCAAGGTACGGACCTCATCGGCCACCACCGCAAAGCCTCGGCCCTGCTCACCCGCACGCGCCGCTTCGATCGCGGCGTTCAGGGCCAGCAGGTTGGTCTGGTCGGCAATCCCTTTGATCACATCCAGCACCTGGCTGATGTTGTCACTATCCTGGGCGAGTTGATTCACCACCTGCATCGAGTTGTCGATATCCTGCGATAACTGATCGATATCCGCCAGGGTGGTTTGCACCAGCTGCTGCCCTAGCGATACCTGCTCATTAGCACGTTCGGACTGGTCCGAAGCCGACAACGTACTGCGGGCAACCTCCTGCACACTGGCGACCATCTCGGTAATCGCGGTAGCCACCTGAACCGTTTCACCACGCTGAACCTCGACTGCCTGACTACTCTGCTCGGCAATTTGCCCCACACTGACCGCTTGGCTGCTAACCGATCCGGTTGTACTGCGGACCTCGCCAATCAAATCATGAATCTTATCGATCATCAGGTTGAACTCATCACCCAACTGACCCAGTTCATCCTTATTATTGAGCTTGACCTGAGTGGTTAAGTCACCCTGCGCGACGCTGTGCGCCGACGCCAAAATCCCTTGGATACTCAAGCGTACCGATATCACAAATCCTGCCATCAAATAACTAGACAACAGCAATACCAGCGCAGCCCCGGTGACCAGCATTACCGTCTCTTGGGTCTGCTGCTGCTCGCGAAGGGTCAAACTAGCATCCACCCGATCCAGAATCAGGCCCATCAACCGATACGCCGCCTCACTACCGGCTGATGCAGTGGCAAAATATTCTGCCCAGGGCTTGCTATAGTCCTCCGCCATCATCAGTTCGTCATCGAGTAACACAAGGCTTTGTTGAACCTGAAGTAGCAGTTCCTCAGCGGCAGCAGCGAGAGCCTGATCGCCATTTCTTAAGGGTATAAGCACCAACTCAAGACGGGAGCGGTCCTTATCCATCGTATCGATCAGTCGATTCAGAGATGACTCCATCGAAGATTTCAACAACCCTGTCTTAAAGATTAGCGAGCCATAGCTGCGTAGTTGGCCCTGATGCTCGAGTACCGTTTCCAGCTCATCGAGCACCAATTTCATCATCATAAAATTGTGGCTATCTGGGTCGCGCGACAACCCTGCTTGATCACTGATCTGACGAACTAGGTTCCAGCCCTGTTGTACCAGTTGATTAGACTCATAAAAACGCGCATCGGTGGTACCGGTTGTACTACCCGCGCCCTTATTTACCAGCTCGCCGATCAAGCCAAGTCGCTGCTGGATCTCATCAGAGAATTGCAGCGTCTGTAACTCCGCAACGGCACGCGAGACGTCGTTAGTAGCCGCTTTGATTTTCGCTTCAAGCGAATTCCCCGAACCACTTTGCACCATCGCTCCAGCGGTAATTCGCAGATCACGATATTCGGCCGCAGCACGGGTCACTAGCAGCGCGGTATGCAACTGCTGAAGGCCCGCACGCTCCTGCACAGTGCTGCTCTGAGCGTCCATCAGAGTATTGAATTGCAGATAAGCCAGGCCCAACAGAGGGAGCACATAGACGAAGCTAATTAAGGAAAACTTCTTAAGATAACTCAATCGGTTCATCAGCCCGATTGAGGGAGCCATTAGAAAATTCATAACAGAACCGTTCCCGATATTTTTATTGTAAATAACGTTCCTAACCTTCCTTGTTGCTTTGGAGGTCGAAAACCAGCTTGAGGGGTTCGTCAAAACCGGATTGCGCCAGCTGTATTCACTGGGTATGAAAGACCGGTTAACCCGGCTCGTTAGCCATACAAAAAAAGAGAGTAGCTGGACACCAATGCATTCGCACTGCTAATTCAATACGACGAACAATATGAATATAAACTATTTTATATTTGGTGTTGATGACCTAGCTCAAAGACTCCCTCAACAGCACTAAAGTGTTGAGTACAACGCCAATCCTTGGCTCTGGTCTAGATGCTCGGTCTGGTTGAATGACACCAGAGACAGCGTGTTGTGATCAAACTGTAGTTCGGTGACGGCACTGTTATAAAGAGAGAATGCAAAGCGCGCGGCCTCTGCATCATTGCTGCCCGTTAACGCTTGAGTGATCGCACCAATCACTCCTGCAGAGCTGAAAACCGCCAGAGTTTGAGGCTGATCGCCAGACTTTAGCAGCTCGAGCAGACCTTGATGACAGCGTTGGCGAAATCCACTCCAGCTCAGCATTGCTGCATCCTCGAGCACCCTGTCAATGTCCTGGTCAAACAGTGCCACCAACGATTCCCGAAAGGTCTGCTTACTCACCCGACGCCAATCGGTCGCCGAGGAAGGGGTAGTCAATTCGAACAATTGATGAAACGGGTACTCATCGAACACCGCAAGCTGCGCCACGTCAGATAGCTCGACGCCACTGGCAATCTGTGCAGTTTGAATCTGACGTATCAACGCTCCAGCATAGACCCGATCAATCGTGACACCCTGAGCCTGCCAGCTCTGCCTCAGCAGGTTCGCCTGCAACTGGCCCAGTTCGGACAATTGGTCATAATTGGCGCTGCCAAAAGAGGCCTGCCCGTGGCGGACTAAATAAACTCGAGTCATCACAATAAGTCGGTTAGCCCGATCAGGCCATGACACCGCCATCGACCACCAGCGAAGCACCGTTGGTGTAGGCAGAAGCGTCGGATACCAGATACAGCACGGCCGCCGCCATCTCTTCTGGCAGGCCCATCCGTCCTTGTGGGATCTGCCGCATAATCGCATCACGCACCTTGGTGTTGTCCTTCAACGCGGCAGTAAATTGGGTATCGGTAAAGCCAGGCAACAGCGCATTGACGCGAATACCCATCGGTCCACACTCTTTAGCAAAGGCCTTGGTCATGCTAATCACGGCGGCCTTGGTCATCGAGTAGATACCCTGTTTATCAGGCGGAGATAGCGCGGCTACCGATGCCACATTGAGGATCACACCACCGTTTCCGCTATCGCGCATCCGCCTACCGGCGTTGGTGGACATGAAGAAATAGCCACGCATATTCACATCGATGGTCTTATCAAACGCCGTCAGCCCGGTATCGAGAATATGACCGTAATAAGGGTTGGTCGCTGCATTGTTGACGAGTATATCGATCTTGCCGTAACGCTCGTCGATGAACTGATAAAGCTGCTCGATCTGGTCCATATCGCCTACATGGCAAGCAAAGCCTTCCGCTTTACCGCCCGCTGCGACGATCTCAGCCGCTACTGTTTGGCAGTCTTCCAGTGTACGACTGGAGACGATGACTTGAGCACCTTTTTCGGCCAACAAACGCGCAACCGACGCACCGATACCACGACTCGCACCGGTCACCAAAGCCACTCGGCCATTAAGATCAAACAGTTGTTCAGACATCACCTATTCTCCTATAACAGACCGGCCTGGCCGGTTGATGATCACGCTAACAGTGGATCATATTCAAACGATCAATTCTTGCCCAAGTATAAACACAGTTTATTTTTTTATGCTATAAATATGTTGCATTGTAATATCAAAGATTATTAGAATGGATAATAATCGTACCGCTAGTCGAGTCGTCGGCGGAGCATCACGTCCATAAGGACTATAACAAGATAATAATAAGGAGAAGCCGGTGCCAGATCTGAGCCATCTCTGCCTCAAGCCGCTAACCGAAGTGGCCGCAATGATCCAAAGCAAAGCCTTGACCTCTGTCGACTTGACCCAGGCGATGCTGAAGCGGATCGATGAGGTAAACCCCGCCCTTAATGCCTACGCCAGCATCACAGTCGAGCAAGCGCTGTCGCAGGCTCGCGCGGCCGATCAAGAGATCGCTAACGGCAACTACCGCGGTGTCATGCACGGCATTCCCATCGCCATCAAAGATATTATCGATATCCAGGGTCTGCCGACCGGATGTGGTTCAACCATCCGCGCTGATCAGATCGCTGAAAGCGATGCCACGGTGATTCAGCGCCTCAAGCAAGCCGGTGCGGTTATTCTGGGCAAGCTGAATATGACCGAGTTCGCGCTCTACGGTTATCATCCCGATTTTGAACCACCCAAGAATCCTTGGGATCCTGGCCTGTGGAGCGGGGTTTCATCCAGTGGTTCGGGTGTCGCGACCAGCGCATCACTGTGTTTTGCTGCGCTAGGCACCGATACCGGGGGGTCTATCCGCTACCCGGCGGCGGCTAACGGCATCGTCGGTATCAAGCCAACCTGGGGCAAAGTCAGCCGCCATGGAGTCTTCCCGCTGGCCGAATCACTCGACCACGTCGGCCCGATGGCTCGCACCGTTGCCGATTGCGCCGCGCTGCTTAACGTTATTGCCGGTCCCGACCCTAAAGACCTGACCACGATCAAGCAGCCCACGCCTGATTACAGCCAGGCACTGGCGCAAGATGTTAAAGGCATGAAGATCGGCATCGACCGCAACTATGTGCTGATGAACACCGCACCGGAGCTCTCCGAAGCGGTGATGGCCGCAGTCGATAAGTTCCAGCAACTGGGTGCCGAGATTGTCGATGTCGATACCACCGGCATCATGGAAACCAACGCCCACTGGTTGCCGGTGACGGCTGCTGAAGCCTTTGCCAACCACCGCGAGACCTTCCCATCACGCGCCGACGAATACGGCCCGGTATTCCGCGACCTGCTCGAGCAAGGTAGCAAGCTCTCAGCCGCCGACTACGCCGACGCTCAATTTGCCCGCGCCCGCGTTCGGGGAGCGATCGATAATGCGCTAAGCGGCGTCGACGTGATGATCTGCCCACCGATGCCGATGCCCGCCCCGCCGGCTGAAGCCTTTCCACCGCAGGGAATCGTTCCTAACGACGACATGGTCCCGGTTGTGTGTTTTAGCGCACCGTTTAACTTCAGCGGCCACCCAACGCTGACCCAACCCTGTGGTTTTATCAACGACACCATCCCTCTGGCACTGCAACTGGTGGCGCCTTTTAACGCCGAAGCCAGCTTGATCCGGGCGGGCAATGCCTACGAGCAAGCGACCGAGTGGCATCAACGCCGTCCACCGTGCAACGGTTGATCGAGTCGATACTTAACAGCTTAGAAAGGATAACAACATGACATTGGAACAGCGTATCCAGCGCCTGGAAGATATCGAGGCGATCAGAACCCTGAAGCATAGCTACTGCGATTTCTGCGACCAGGATTATGACCCCAAAGGCATCTCAAACCTGTTCGCCGAAGACGGCGTCTGGGACGGCGGCGCGTTCGGACGTTTTCAAGGTCGCCAGGCCATTCACGACGGTTTTGCTGCTGCTGCCGAGCAGGTTGAGTTCGCGATTCACCAGGTCTCCAATGAGATCATTGAAGTGGACGGTGATACGGCTACCGGAAAATGGTTTCTGTGGCAGCCGATGGTGTCAGCCGATGGCCAAGCACTGTGGATGGGCGCGCGCTATAACGAGCGCTACGTTCGGGTCGACGGCAACTGGATGTTCCAAGAACTGGTGCTTGATATTCGGATGATGTCTCCCTACGAGCAGGGATTCGGCAAGATGCGTTTCCCCCCCGCACAATAATAAAGGAGCCCGGTCATGAGTACTCAAGCAAATATTGAACTGATTCAACAATTCTATGGCGCCATTGGTGCCGGTAACATCGAAACGATCCTCAGCTATGTCAGCGATGAGATTGAGATCATCAACCCGCTGCCAGAGCAGGTCCCTTTCGGCGGTACCTACCAGGGTAAAGACGGCTTATTAAACTACCTGGGACAGCTGGCTCAAAGCATCGAGATGGGGCTGGAGATCGACAACCTGGTGGCTAACGACAATACCGTTGTGGTGGTCGGCGTCGAAAACAGCAGCACCAAGGCAACAGGCAGATCGTACCGGATGCCTTATGTCCATGTATTGACTATCGTCGACGGCAAGATCAGCCGCTTCGATGAATACAATCAATACCATGAGCTGGCTGCCGCCTTCGCGGAATAAATACAGCCACCCTGCCTACTCATTGCTACTACATGCGGAGACCCGTTCACCATGAGCGAACCACGCCACTACCGTTTTTGGCCTGACAGCCTGCCCAAGCAGATCGATCTACCCAGCACCCCTATCCATGCCAACTTGGAGCGGTCAGCCGAGCAGTATCCCGACCAAACGGCCACCGTGTTTTACGGTGCCGAGCTGACTTACGCCGAACTATTGCAACAGACTCACTCACTCGCGGGTCACCTGCAGCAGCAGTGTGGCGTGGAGAAAGGCGATCGCGTGATACTGTTCATGCAGAACTGTCCTCAATTTGTCGTTGCCTACTACGCCATTTTGAGTACTGGGGCAATCGTGGTGCCGGTAAACCCGATGAACGTCACCGAAGAGATGCGTCACTATATCGATAACAGCGGTGCTATTTGCGCTATCGCTAGCCAGGAAAACACCCCTAAACTGCTGCCATTGATCAACGAAGGAACGCTGCGCAATGTGATCTCGGCGACCTACTCTGAGTACCTGCCCAGTAACTGCGATTACGACGTGGCGACACCATTCTCAGACGCTTCGCTCGACTTCGACCACGAAGGCGTTTTCTACTGGCACCAAGTGATCGCGGCGAATACACCAATGACCGCCGTCGATGTCACCCTGGACGATGGCAGTCTGATCATCTACACCTCGGGCTCCACCGGCGCGCCAAAAGGCTGCCTGCACAGCCACGGTTCAGCCTTGGCGACTATCACCTTTTCCTGTGAATGGACCGCCGCTTCGCATGACTCTGCCTCGCTGGCGGTGGTGCCATTCTTCCACGTTACCGGCATGCAGTTTATCGTCAACACCATGGTCAACGCGGGTGGCACCTTGGTCATCCTACCGCGCTGGGACGCCGTCGCTGCGGCCACCATGGTGGAGAATCACCGTTGCACCCACTGGATCAACGTCCCGGTGATGGTGATCGACATGCTCAACAATGCCACCGCGATGGAGCGTGACATCTCGTCACTGCAGTTCATCATGGGTGGCGGCGCAGCGATGCCCGAAGCCGTTGCCGCCAAGCTGTTCGAACTCTGCGGGGTCGAGTACGTCGAAGGTTACGGCCTGTCTGAATCGGCTGGCGGCGGTATCGTCAATCCGATCAGCCGCCCCAAGCGCCAGTGTTTGGGTATTCCCTGGCTCAACACCGAGGCGCGGATTGTCGATCCGGAAACGCTCAAAGAGCTTGAGCCCGGTGAGCCGGGCGAAATCCTGATCAGCAGTCCACAGGTCTTTAAAGGTTACTGGAACAACCCCGAAGCCTCACAAGAAACGCTGGTTCAGCTCGAGGGCAGCACCTGGCTACGCACCGGCGATCTCGGTTATATGGACGAGGAAGGTTATTACTTCATCACCGACCGGATTAAACGGATGATCAACGCCGCCGGCTACAAGGTCTGGCCTGCCGAGGTTGAAGCCACGCTGTATAAGCACGAGCATATTCAGGAAGCCTGTATCATCTCCAGCCCTGACGAACGTCGTGGCGAAACCGTAAAAGCGGTCATCGTACTCAAGCCGGACAGCAAAGATAAACTCAGCGCCGACGAGCTGATTGGCTGGTCGCGCGAGCAGTTGTCTGCTTACAAGGTGCCGCGCAAAGTTGAGTTTGTCGACGCTCTACCCCGCACCGGCACCGGCAAGATCAACTGGCGCCAACTGCAAGAAGCCGAACACGAGTAAGCCAGTCCCTGCCGCTATCGATGGTGCCCTAGCAACCTTCGGTAGCAACAGGGATGCACGCTGACGACCACCCATTAACACCGCCTCTGGTTGACACAACAGAGGCCTGCTGCCGATTCATGACGCTGAATCAGCATAATCGGAGACGATCCTAATGTCTGACAATGTACAACAGCTAGACCTGGACAAACTGGGTACCTACCTAGAAGCCAACGGCTCTGAGATCAAGGGGATCAAGTCGGCTAAGAAGTTTGCCGGAGGCCAGTCCAACCCGACCTTCCTACTCGAAGCCGAAACCGGTCGCTACGTGCTGCGTCGCCAACCTCCTGGGAAGTTGCTCAAATCAGCCCATGCGGTTGATCGCGAGTACCGCGTCATTCGTGCGTTAGCCGACAGCGATGTCCCGGTCCCTAAGACCTACCTGCTCTGCGAAGACCCCGACGTGGTCGGCAGCATGTTTTACATGATGGATTTTGTCGACGGTCAGATCTACTGGGACCCGAAGCTGCCGGAGCTTGACAACGCTCAGCGCAGCCACGTCTACAGCCAAATGAATCAAGTACTGGCGTCCATTCACAATGTCGACTTAGAAGCAGCAGGACTGAGTGACTACGGCCGTCCGGGCAACTACTTCGCCCGCCAGGTTTCGTTGTGGACCAAACAGTATCGCGCTTCAGAAACCGAGCATATCGAAGAGATGGAGCAGCTGATTAGCTGGATCGAGGCTAACGTTCCCGAAGATGACGGTCGTGTAGCACTGGTTCATGGTGATTATCGCCTCGATAACATCATGTTCAGCAAGTCCGATCTGCAGGCCATCACTGTACTCGATTGGGAACTGTCAACGCTGGGCCACCCTTTTGCGGACATCGCCTACCAGTGCACCATGCTACGCCTTTCACAAGATTCTCCCATTCCGGGTTTGCAAGGTATCGACCGCCAGTCTCTCGGCATTCCCACCGAAGAGGAATACGTCGCCGACTACTGCAAGCGCACCGGTATAAGCGGTATCGACAACTGGCACTTCTATCTGGCCTTCAGCTTGCTCAGAGCCGCCGGTATTGCCCAGGGTGTCCAGAAACGCGCCTTGGGCGGCAACGCCTCGAGCAAGATGGCTCTAGCCGTTGGCGCCATGGTTCGCCCTGCTGCCGTGATGGCACTGGATATCATTGAACAGGGATAGTGCGCGTGAACCAGCCACTCTGCCATCCGCATCCCCGGGTAGCAGTGTGAACGCTCACACCCCCAAGGATTTTTATGCCCGATAGCAGTGAATTTGATCTCAACTTGCTCCGCGTATTTGATGCGATTTATCGGCTGGGAACTATTACCCGCGCCGCAAAGCATCTCAATGTTAGTCAGCCAGCGGTCAGCCACGCTCTAGCCAGACTGCGTGAAATCTATAGCGACCCGCTTTTCAGCCGTTCTCCCAAAGGGATGCAACCCTCCCCGGTAGCGGCAGAGATCGCCCTGAACATCACCGAGGCGCTGCAACAAACCCAGATAAGCCTGGCCAAAGCGGGTTGCTTTGATCCATTAATGTCGGACCGCCATTTCCGCTTCAGCATGAGCGGAGCCTATGGTCTGACCCTGATCCCTTTCCTACTCAAAACGCTGCGAAAAGAAGCCCCCAATATGACCATGGAGGTGCTCCAATACCCTAGGAATGGTGCTTTGGATGAGCTGGTAAACGGTGATTCTGATTTCATCATTGACCACCACCTTCCTGAGCACCCGCAGATGAAAAAAATGATGGTCGCCAAAGAACCCTATGTCTGCGCGGTTCGTCATGGTCACCCTTTGGTCAAAACAGGTATCAACCTCGAACAGTATCTTGCCGGCAACCATATCCATGCATCGAGTCGTCGCCGTGGAACCAACTATATCGACCTGGCACTGCAATCGATGGGCAAGCGCCGTCATATTAGCTTTCAAACGCAACACTATTTGGAAACGCCTTACGCGCTGAATGACACCGATATGATTCTGACCGCTCCCAGGTCGGTTGCCGCTCGCCATGACTGTGTCATTCTACCGCTGCCTTTTAAGTTAGAGCCGATTAGCATCTACCTATACTGGCACCTTAACCGGGATGCGGATCCTGCTAGCCTATGGCTACGCCAGCACAGCAAGCACTTTGCTCTGCAGGCACTCGCTATCTAACAACCAACTCTCACCGCGCTTCAGCCAGCCCCATTTCCCTCGTAACCAAAGCAAAATACCTAGGATAGAGAAAGCAGTTCGTTAGCGACTCATCCTGACGGTGATAGCAACAGCTGTCATGATCCTCGTGTGCCTGCGCAGCACCGATTCAATTGCTGCACCGCCGTGATCAGTAGCGCTATCAAGCGAACTGTAAAATAGTTGTAAAACCACCGAGCTCAGCAACCATCAGCCCTTGAACGCTGTCCTATGCTAGGAAGGTATTTCACAGCAATCATCGCAGGCATGGGCACAACTAAACTTAACCACAACCCAAACCCAGGATTTAATCCATGTAACAGCGACACTCCAGCCTGACTCGCAGCATGGCTGAATAACGAACGGAAGGTACGTGACATGAGTATATTCGCGAATTTTAAAAACCGTTACGAAGCCACTCTGCACGAGGAGCTGTCTCTGCAGCAATACCTCGACCTGTGTAAAAAAGATCCCACTGTCTTCGCCAGCGCCTCCGAGCGGTTACTCCACGCCATCGGTGAACCAGAATTGGTCGATACCGGTCGTGATCCCCGCTTAAGCCGCATCTTTTCTAACAAACTGATCAAACGTTACCCCTCTTTCAGCGAAGAGTTCTACGGCATGGAGGAAGCGATCGAGCAGATCGTGTCCTACTTCAAACATGCGGCCCAAGGACTCGAAGAGAAGAAACAGATTCTTTACCTGCTCGGACCCGTCGGTGGTGGTAAATCATCCCTTGCCGAGCGCCTCAAAGAGCTGATGCAGCGCGTACCGTTTTACGCCATTCAGGGGTCGCCCATCAATGAATCACCATTAGGACTATTCAACCCAGCCGAGGATGGGGCGATTCTAGAAGAGGAGTACGGCATTCCACGCCGCTACCTCAAAGGCACCATGTCCCCTTGGGCGGTTAAGCGGCTGCATGAATTCGGTGGCGACCTGACCCAGTTCAAAGTGGTCAAACTGTTTCCATCGATTCCCGACCAGATCGCCATCTCCAAAACCGAACCCGG
>JBALWS010000223.1:0-2942 GCA_036960405.1 Halopseudomonas sp.
TTTTAAGCGGATCAATGATTCGATGGGGCATTTGATTGGCGATCGCTTGCTGCAAAAGATTGCTAACCGTTTGAATCAGTCGATTCGTTCTTCCGATACCATCGCCAGGCTGGGAGGCGATGAATTTACCGTTATTCTCGATGACATTAACCGACCTGAGGATGCCGCTCTGCTGGCGGAAAAACTGCTGCATAAAATCTCCAGCAAATTGGTTATCGACGGCCATGAAATGTTTGTCAGTTGCAGCGTTGGTATCAGCCTGTTCCCTTTGCACGGTGACGATAATCAAACCCTGATCAAGTATGCCGATATTGCGATGTATCAGGCCAAGGAGGAGGGTAAAAATTGCTACCGCTTCTACAACCAGGATATGAGCGACCAGAATGAAGCGCGGTTGCAGCTAGAAACCGAGCTACGCCATGCCGTTAGCGATGGCGAGATTAGCGCCTATTATCAGCCCAAGGTGTGTATCAAAACGAAGAAAATTGTCGGCTTTGAAGCGTTGGCTCGTTGGTATCATACCGATTCAGGGTTTATCTCGCCGGCGGTGTTTATCCCATTGGCGGAAGAGATTGGGTTGGTAGGGAAGATCGACCTAGCGATACTCGAACAAGCCTGTAAAGAGGGCAAACGTTGGGCTCAACAAGGTCATAACATGAAGATTGCCGTGAACATCTCAGGCAATGATTTTAACCATCCGGATTTCCTGAGTATGGTGCGCCGTGCGCTGGAGCAATCCGACATAGACCCTCAATATCTGGAGCTGGAAATTACCGAGGGCGTACTGATCGGCTTTGGCCAAGCCCAGCTCGACCTGATGCGTCAGCTTGTGGCGCTGGGGGTGAGCTTGGCTATCGATGACTTCGGAACCGGTTATTCGTCGCTCAGTTATCTGAAAAAACTGCCGGTGCAGACACTCAAGATCGATCGCAGCTTTATCAAGAGCCTCGATCACGATCGCAAAGACCAGGTGCTGGTGGCCGCGATTATCAATATGGCCCATAGCCTGGGGTTAACCGTTGTGGCCGAAGGGGTTGAAGAACTCAGCCAGTTAACGTTCCTCGAAGCCAACCTTTGCGATATGTCGCAAGGCTATCTGTGCAGCCCGCCGATACCGGCAGACCAAGCGTTTGAACTGTTGGTGCGCACTAACGCGACCTGCGAATGTACCAGTGATTCCGAAACAAGCGCTGAAATCACTTAATGCGGCTAGCGTCAAATCAGCCCGCTTTGTCTGAAAGATTTAGGCGCGGCAGACCCGCTCTTCAGACATTACCACTATCGCCGTTATAGAACTTTTATCGTTAAACGTCCTGTTAGCTTTTGCCACGCATTAGCCCGCGTTGCGGGTTAAAGGCGATCACTGCCAGCAAGATAAATAGCGCCGTGCAACCGACCACGACGGTTAACGCGGGCAGGTTGAGCTGGCCGTAGAGGGCGAAACGGATCAGCTCGACGCAGTAGCTGAACGGGTTGTAGCGGCAGAGCCAGTACAGCAGTTCGCTGGCTTCCTGCATCTTCCACAGCGGGTACAGCGCCGAGGAGATAAAGAACATCGGGAAGATGACAAAGTTCATCACCCCGGCAAAGTTCTCCAGCTGGCGGATAAAACTGGAGATAAACAGTCCCAGCGCACCGAGTAGCAGCGCGCACAACACCAACGCGGGCAGCAACCAAAAAAATCCGATCAGCGGCGGCTCGACCCCGAACCACCAGGCTACCGCCAAAAACGCGTACACCTGCGGTAGCGACACCAGCGCGCTAGCCAGTAGCTTGCACAGCAGCAGATAACTTCGCGGTAGCGGGCTCATCAACAGTACCCGCATGCCGCCCATCTCCCGATCGTAGACCATCGACAACGAACTCTGCATCGCGTTGAACAGCAGCACCATAGCGATCAGCCCCGGCGCAATATAGACCTCGTAAGTGATGTAGCTATCGTAGGGCGCGATGATCGATATCCCCAGCGCGGCGCGAAAGCCAGCGGCGAATACCGCCAGCCACACCAACGGCCGCACCAACGCGCTGAAGAAGCGGCTGCGTTGATAGACGAAGCGCAGCAGCTCGCGGTAGAGGATGCCGACAAAGGCATGGCCATAAGCGCTGGGGTTCATAGACACAATGCCTGCGGTGGGTTGAGTTCAAAGCGGTTGTGCTCGCCGACAGCGGTCAAACTTTCGAACGCTTTGACCAGACTGTCTTGACCGCTGTGCTGGCAGATCGCTTCGGCGCTGGCATTGGCCAGAAGCTGCCCTTGATGGAGCAGGGTCACCGGGTCGTGCGGCTGAATCTCTTCGATCAGATGGGTGGCCCAGAGTACCCCGACACCCTGATCGCGACACAGGCTGCGAACATGACGGTTGATATCGCTGCGTGAACGGCTATCGAGACCGACGCTGGCTTCGTCCAACAGCAGCAACCGAGGCTGGTGCAACAGTGCTCGGGCGATCTCAACTCGGCGCCGATGTCCTCCGTTAAGCTGGCGTACTTTACAGCGCCGCTGGTCGGACAACTCGCCCCGTTCGAGCTCTACATCGATCCGCTGCCGCCGGGTAGCACGATCAATGCCGTGGAGGCAGGCGTGGTAGTTGAGGTTGTCTTCGACGCTCAGGTCGAGATCCAGCGTGCTTTGCTGAAACACCATGCCGATCTGTTGCAACACCCTAGAGGGCGCGTGTTTTAGGCTGCTGCCGTCGAGGCGAATATCGCCTTGCTGGATCCGTAGCAGTCGGCTGATCAGTCCGAATAGCGTGCTCTTGCCGGCGCCATTGGGGCCGATCAGGGCGTGCACCTGTGCATGGCGCACGTCCAGGTCGACGTTGTTGACGGCGACGAAGCCGCCGAACTCCTTGCGTAGACCTCGCGCCGAGAGCATGACCGGCGCGTCCGTGGCTGTGCCGGCGGTCGGTCCGCCGGCGTTTAGGCTTTGCGCTGCAGCCATG
>JBALWS010000062.1:0-25004 GCA_036960405.1 Halopseudomonas sp.
AAACGTAATACTTTCGGCATTAAATGAACGCTCTAGGTCACGCACGATATTTCGCATGGTCTTCCAAGTCTTCATATCGATCGGACCGGCATGGCGATAGCGAATAATTCCCTTGGCATCAAGAATGTAGGTTTCAGGGGCGCCGTAGACACCCAGATTAAAACCCAGCTTTCCTTCAGGATCGAAGATATTAAAGGTGTAAGGGTCGTCATACTGACGCAGCCAATTTTTGGCCTCTTGGGCGTCATCCTTGTAGTTGAGACCCACTATCGGAATACCGTCGTCACGCGCGATGCTGACCAACTGCGGGTGCTCGACCTTGCAGGAAGGACACCAAGTAGCCCAGACATTGACCAAGGTCGGCCGCTTAGGCAGATCCGCTTCGGTCAACACTTGGTCTTGATTCTGCAACGCAGTCAACGTAAATGCCGGAAACGGCTTGCCAATCAACGCCGAGGGCAACTCGCGCGGATCGATCGACAACCCTTTCCACAAAAACAGACCCAACAACACCGCCAAAACGATCGGTATAAACAACAATGCTCGACGCATATTCATGATTCGTTATCCTTTCATCAAACGGATCGCTGGACCGGCACCATCCGGTTGCGACTATAGCGCTTATCCATCGCGGCCAGCAGACCACCAAGCCCCATGAAAATCGCACCCAGCCAGATCCAACGAACAAACGGCTTGAACTGGACCCGTATTGCCCAAGATCCATCATCAAGCTCTTCGCCCATCGCAATATAAAGATCGCGGAACAAGCCCGGATCGATATCGGCTTCGGTCATCACCTGACGTGTGGTGGTATAGAAACGTTTTTGTGGCAACAGCTCACGATACGTGCGCCCATCTAGCTGCACCTCGAACACGGCTTCGTCACTGATATAGTTCGGCCCCTTTACCTCACGCATCTCTTTGAAAACAAAGGTGTAGCCACCAACCACCATGCTATCACCAACGGCCATACGCAGGTCGCGCTCTTCGTTGTAGAGCGTCACCATGGTGATCCCCACGATGGTAACGCCAACACCGATATGCGCCAGCATCATGCCGTAATAGCTACGCGGCAAGCCCTTTAAGCCGGCCCATTTGTCCGATTTGTTAGCCACCTTAGACATCAGATCTTTAACTGACGCCAACACCACCCAAGCCAGCAAGCCTGCGCCCAGCGCCGCCCACCAGTCCAGCGCACCGTTATAGAGTAACGGCGTCGCAATGCCGACAATGACACAAAGCACCGCCACAATTATCAAAGGCTTCCACATCTTGGTACTCGCCTGCTTCCAACGGGTCAACATCCCGACACCGAGGAATGCAGTCAAAATGCTCATAAAGGGTACGAAGAAAGCATTGAAGTAGGGAGGCCCGACCGACAGTTTACCTAAGCCCAGCGCATCGATAATCAGCGGGTAAAGGGTACCAAGCAACACGGTAATCGCGACCACGGTCAGGATAATGTTATTCACCAGTATGAAGCTCTCACGCGAAACCAGCTTGAAGCTCGATTCGCTCTGCACGCTCGGTGCCTTGAAGGCATAAAGCAGCAATGAGCCACCGACGGTAATCGCTAATAGAACCAGTACGAAGAAGCCTCGAGTCGGATCCGACGCAAACGCATGTACCGATGTCAGCACCCCAGAACGGACCAGGAAGGTCCCCAGTAAGCTCAAAGAGAAGGCAAAGATCGCCAACAGCAGCGTCCAGCTCTTGAATACACCCCGCTTTTCGGTTGCCGCTAACGAATGCACCAGCGCGGTAGCCACTAGCCATGGCATGAACGAAGCATTCTCGACCGGATCCCAGAACCACCAGCCGCCCCAGCCCAGTTCGTAATAGGCCCACCAGCTACCCAGCGCGATACCCAGAGTCAGAAAAACCCAGGCAACGTTGGTCCAGGGCCGAGACCAGCGCGCCCATGCGGTATCTAACCTGCCGCTAAGCAGCGCCGCGATAGCAAAGGCAAAGGCAACCGATAAACCCACATAGCCCATGTACAGCATCGGCGGGTGGATGATCAGCCCGAAATCCTGCAACAAAGGATTAAGATCGGCGCCATCAGCGGGATGGTCAGGAAGATAACGTTGGAAAGGGCTGGAGGTCAGCAACACAAACAGACCAAATCCGACGGTGATGATCCCCATCACAGCCAGCACCCGCGCCAGAATCTCTTCGGGCATCCCTTTACTAAACAGACTTACCGCAAAGGTCCAGCAACTCAGGATCCACAACCACAGCAGCAACGAGCCTTCATGACCGCCCCAGACTGCACTCAATTTAAATGCCAACGGCAGTGCGGTATTGGAGTGGTTGGCAACATACTGCACCGAGAAATCGTCGCTCCAAAAAGCGTAAAATAAGCAACCAAAGCTAATCGTCAATAACACGAACACGCCATTGGACAGCGGTCGGGCATAGTTCATCATCTGAACGTTACCAACCGTCGCACCCACCATCGGCACGACCGCTAAGGCAAGACTCAAGCAAAGGGCTAGGATCAGTGAAAATGTACCAAATTCGGGAATCATCAGCCCTTAACCTCCAGTCTTCTGGGGAACAATATCTTGCCCGTCAACCGTTTTACCGGCCGCATCCAAGGCATATTTGACCTCTGGAGGCATATAGGTTTCATCGTGTTTGGCTAGCACTTCCGAGGCCTCAAAAACCCCTTCTGCGTTCATCGCACCCTGGGCCACAATACCCTGCCCTTCGCGGAACAGATCTGGCAGGATACCGGTGAATTCAACCGTCACTTTGGACTCGTAATCGGTCAGGCCAAAACGTACTTTAAGGGTTTGTTGATCTCGATTGACGCTACCATCGACAACCATGCCACCAGCACGAATGCGCTGCCCGACCGGTGCTTCACCGTTGGCGATCTGGGTAGGTGAGAAGAACAGGTTAATATTCTGATTCAACCCGTACAGCGAAAGCCCTACCGCAATGCTGACACCTGCCACCACCGCGATGACGAAGGCCATCCGTTTTTTTCGTTTAGGAGTCATCTGGAACTACCTCTAGAATTCAAAAAAGCGGCTCGAGGTGGTGAACTTAGTTCACCACCTCGTTGATAAGAATTTTGATCAGCTCGTCATTGCCAGCCACCTGCACCGGACTGACAACGCCCTGAATATCGCCAGGCTTGGCCCCCGGAGTACCCGAAAGGCTCACTGTTGCGCGAACCTGAACCTGCTCAACCGAGGACAACTTGGCCATCGGCCCCATCGCCATCGAATCATCCAAGGTCACCAGCGTCGGTAGGTCTCGCACCTGTAATTTAGCCACGGCTAGCGGCATCTTCGGGCCAGCTACCGCCTGGGCATAAACAAACACGGTGGTATCTGCTGCGACTGAATTCTTCAGGGCCTTGTCTAATTCCACCAGCACTTTTAATGATGCCGCACCCGGCGCAGCGGCGGTTTCAAGCTGAGGCTGCTGCGGCTGATACTCGACGCCTTGCTGTGCCAACTGCGACTGAGCCTGCACAATCGCTTGCTGCAATCCTTCGCGGTTTACATTGGGGCGATCGCTTTGGACCAGTTTTTGCCAGATATCGATCGCCTTCTTAAACTGACCCGATTCATAGGAAGAAATTCCAATTAACCCCAGCGTCCCGGGATCTTGCGGATCGAGCTCCAGCGCCCGGTCAATAATTTTTTGAATCTCGGCGGTAATCTGATGATTGTTCAGAAAATACAATGCTTGTGCTTGCTGGCTTAAAATCTCAGCGTGCTCACCTACCAGCTCGCCGACTTTACCAAAAGCCATGTAGGCATCTTCATAACGCTGTAGTGTCAAATAGCTACGACCTAGCGTAAACCAGCCTTGAGAGTTATTGGGTTCGGCTTCTAGTCTGGCTTTAAGTGCAGCAACCTGCCCGTCAATACCTTGCAGGTCATGACCGGTTTCAGGGTGATTTTCCGCTACCGCTTGCTTCGGCGCAGTTAGCAGGTCGCTGGATCCCCATTGGCTATAGAGATAAAACGACAACAGCGGTACCAATAGCGTCATCCCCAGCGGTACCCAAAGGCTGCGCTCTTGAGCGGCAAGAGCGCTATCAGAGGAGGCTTCGTCCACCTCTTGGAGCAGGTTTTGTTCTAGCTCGAGTTTTAATTCATCAAACCCAGCCTGATTAAGATTGCCTTGCGATAACTCCAGTTCAAGCTCGGTTACGCGCTGCTTGAAAATGTCGATATTAAGCTGATTGCGGTCAACATCCGAAAGTTCCTCGGCTTGCTGATCTACTTTGTTTAACCAGGGCCACCAGACAAACATTAGCGCTAGCGCGACCAATACAACTAGTAGCGACCAAAAGAGAATCATCATATTTGTTTATTCACCAAAGAAAGGGATCTGTCATTCCTGAACTCATTGCCACAGTAGGACACCGGAACCGGAGAAAAGTTTATACCGGCGGCACATTATACTGTTTTACGAACGCTTCGAAAGCGATCCGAGGCATTGGTTTGCTATAGAAGAAGCCTTGTACGTAGTTACAACTCAGCTCTTTCAAGAACGCTTTCTGCTCATCGGTTTCGACGCCTTCCGCTACCACCTCAAGCTTCAGGCTGCGAGCCATCGCTACGATCGCCTCGACCAACGCCGCATCACCGCGATCCCCCGGCAGGTCTTTAATAAAAGTACGGTCAATTTTCAAAATATCGATAGGGAAGTGTTTTAAGTAACTCAGCGACGAATAACCGGTGCCGAAATCATCCATCGACAACTTCACCCCTAAGCCACGCAATTGCTTCAGCGCAGACATCGAGTGCTCATCTTCCATCAACATGCTCTCGGTGATCTCAATCACCAGATAATTGGTATCGACATTAGAGTTAACAATCACCGAACGTATGGTCTCGATACCCTCAGGGCCAAAGCACTGTTTGGGTGACATATTGACGGCCACCCGAATCGGCTCAATACCATCGAGCTGCCATTGATTAACCTGCTCGCATACCTGCTCCAAAACCCAGCGCCCTATTGGCACAATCAGCCCCGTCTCCTCGGCTAGCGGAATAAAGCGCCCTGGTGAAACCAGCCCTTGCTCAGGATGTTGCCAGCGAATCAGCGCCTCAGCTCCCGTCACCTGCGACGTTGTCAAACTGATTAATGGCTGGTAATAGACCTCAAACTCTTTATTAATAATGGCCTTGCGTAGATCTTTCTCTAACTGCGCTCGCTCGCTGGCCTCTTCGTTCATCTCATGGGTAAAGAAGCAGTAACTGGCACCACTGCTCTCTTTTGCGCGCCACATCGCACTATCAGCATGATGCAACAACGCAGTCGCATCCTCGGTATCGATCGGGTAAAGCGCGATGCCAATACTACTGGTCAGATAAGCCTCACCTTTTTCCAACTGAAACGGTTTCGAAAGCCGATGCCCGATAGCGCTGGCGATATGCTCGGCGTCGTGACTGCTACGGATATCGGGTAACACCACCAAAAATTCATCACCGTTAAGACGAGCCACTGTATCCGATTCACCCACCACCGACTCCAACCGCTGCCCGGTAGCCTTGAGCAAGGCATCACCGGCATCATGTCCGTAGGTATCGTTGACCCATTTAAAGCGATCCAGCCCGATATGCAGCACGGCCACTTCTGCACGGAGCCGCTTTGCCCGCGACAACGCTGAGCGCAGCCGGTCCTGCGCCAACATCCGATTAGGCAACTCTGAGAGCAGGTCGTAGTTCGCTTGCTGATACAACAACCCCTCGGTCTCTTTGCGCCTGGAGATATCGCTAAAGACCGCCACGTACTGCTCCACATCACCAAACTGATCCAGCACTCGAACAATCGACAACCATTCGGGATACATTTCGCCATTTTTGCGGCGATTCCAGATCTCACCTTCCCAATGGTTATAGGTTTGCAATGCGGTATTCATATCCGCGTAAAACTGGGCGTCATGATGCCCAGAACTGAGCAGCCCGGGATCTTTTCCAATTACCTCGTCAGCAGGATAACCAGAGATTTTGGTAAAGGCCGGATTCACCATCTGAATTTTGTTATCAGAGTTGGAAACTATGATCGCTTCAGAGGTAGTATCAAACACCGTACTGGCCATTTTAAGCCGGCTATCTTTGGCTTTTTGCTCCGTCACATCCATGCTGATCAAGACGAAATTATTGAGCTGCTCACCAGCCACATTGATCGGGTAAATTGACGAATCGGCCCAATAGATCGCTCCCTCTTTATGCTTGTTTTGCAGCTCACCATGCCAGTTATCCCCAGCGGCAATGGTCCCCCACAATTGCTGATAAAATTCTTCAGACTGTTTTCCTGACTTTAGAAGTCTAGGGTTCTGACCGATCAGTTCATCCTTGATATAACCGGTCATCTCAACAAAACTGTCGTTGGTATATTCAATCTCGCCCCGATCATCGGTAATAACAACCGCCACCGGACTTTGATCAACGGCACAATAGAGCTTACGAAGCTGATGGTCGTTAGCGATGCGTTCAAGCTCTGCAGCAACCCGCGAGGCAAAGACTTCAAGCAGCGCCGTTGCCATTGAAGCGTGGCATAACACCTCACGCCCCATCAATGCCATCACGCCGATGACACTGCCAGAGGAATCAACCAAACGCGTGCCGATGTAACTCTCTATGGACTGGTCTCGCAGCCAGCCATCGTCGGGGAATGAACCCTGCACATCGGCGGCATAGACACACAATTCAAGACCGGCCACTTGCTGGCAAGGCGTCCCATCAAGCAAATACTCATACGAAGGAAGCATTTGACCATCACCGACTATAGCAACGGTCTTGGCACTTCGTGCCGGCTCATCAAACAGGGCTATCATGGCGAAATCCATCTCTAACGCCCCAGCCAAAGCATTCACCAACGCCTCAAAAAAATCTTCCCCCACCACCCCGGCAACCGCATGACTCACCTGCGCTAGGTTTCGCTCCATCCTCTGGCTCTCGGTGATATCACGACAGATACCTTCCACAGCAACCACTTCGCCCTTCTCGTTGCATACCGACTTGGCCGATTGCATCAGCCAACGCTTTTTCCCCGCACCATCGACAATCGCATATTGAAAAGTAAGCGGCATTTCACCGTTACAGAGCGCATACCAATAGTCGGCGAACTCTATCGCCACATCAGGATGAATAATACTGCGTAGAAAATCTGGTTGATCGGTAAAACAGTCCGGCTCGTAGCCAAACACATCTCGCGCCGAAGGACTGATAAATTCAAACTGCTGGTTGCGCAACGACACTCGATATAGCGCCTCATCCAAGCCGTCAATTAGCTCGCGATACTTACGCTCACTGGCCTGCAGTGCTTGCTCGATCCATTTACGCTCGGTGCTATCTCGGCTGATACCGATCATTCCCACGATCGAGCCGTCCGCATCCACAAAGGGGACCTTGAAGGTATCCAGCAGCACGCTACGCCCATCGGTAAAAGTCACCCACTCTTCGGCGCGCTGACTCGATCCCGAATCAACCAACTGTGCATCCAGCTCATGAAAGTGCGCGGGGAGATCGTGCGGAAACAGATCCGTATCCCTGTGTTGCAACAACTGTTCCCGTGTCAGACCAATATAACGCTCAAAAGCCGCGTTACAGTTAAGGTAATTCCCTTGTGTATCCTTGCAATAAATCAGATCCGGAACATTATCTATTAGCGCGTTGACGAGATGTTTTTCCTGTCGAAGTACCGCAACTGCTTGCTGGTAATCTCGAGTCCGTCGCTTAACCTCACTCTTTAACCGAGCAGGCGCACTCATCAGCACATAGACCAGTATCCCCAGAGCCAGCGCTAACAGGCCCCCAATACCGTGATATTCCCATCGCAGTATGGCCCCAACACTCCAGCCATTGACGGGCATCGCCGCCAACTGCCAGCTCCCCGAAGGTAAGCTGACAGACGTTGTGACCGGTTGTTGGTTAAAAATACTCGGCGAACCATAAAAAACCGGCCCTCGCTCCCCGAGACCATCCACCCCTCGAAGTGCAAAAACAACATCTTTCATGCTGGCATCAAAAAAACCGGCACTCTGATACAAAGGCTCAACATCGAGCAGAATTGCCGCGAACCCCCAGAACTGCTCTTGTCCGTCTATTCGCTGATAAACAGGCTGCCGGCCAACCAGAGCAGTCCCACCCTGGAGCAGCCGAATAGGACCGGCTAAGACATAACGCTTTTCTTCAATAGCACGATTCACTGCATCGCGACGGTCAGGGTCAGCACGTAAATCATGGCCAACAATGGCTTCATTTCCCTGCAAAGGGTAAACATAACGCACCACTGCATCGGGCTGCAGCTGAAGACTACGAATACCAAACTGACCGCCTTGAAGCTCGCTCGCGTAGCGGCGAAACTCTTCGACTGAGAAATCACGTCCAGAATGGATAAATGTTTTGGCGAAGGCTGCCAACCCTTGAACAAGGGTCAACCGCTGGTTAAGACTGGATTCAAGCTTAGCGCGAGCGGCACTAAGATCCCTAGAGACCTCTAACCGCTGTTGTTGATAATCATTTTCTTGAACAAGATCGCCTAACCTCCACACAGCAAACGACACAGCCAAAGTCGTAAACAACGCACACAGAAAGGGTAGAGTTCGATATCCTATCAATGGATGACTACCTGCTAAGAGACTTCAGTGGATTACAACCACGCTGGCGCGCACATAGCACGCGGCTACAAACAGCCCGAATAGCCATTCTAGACAAATAAGCCAACAAACAAAACGGATATTTATCAACTAGAAAAGGTGGACAGAGATGTTTTAAAAGAGAAACCGCAGATAGCTAGCAAGAGCTTAGGGAAGCTGAGCACGACCTCGAGCGAGGCCGCGCTCTATGGCACTACTTAGCCATAAATTCGATGGCAGCCTTCAGGTCTGCATCAGAACAATCGGCACACAGACCTTTTGGAGGCATAGCACCCTTACCCGCAGTCGCGCTAGCAACCAGAGCATCGATACCTTGGGCCATACGTGGCGCCCACTCTTCAGCGTTCTTGGGAGCACCAGCAACACCTGCAGCGTGACAGTTAATGCAAGCTTTATTGTAGATAGCTTCACCGTCAGCAGCGAAAACAGTTGAGCTCAGCAGAGCAGCGGCAGCAAATGCAATTACTTTTTTCATAGTTTTCAACCTATTACAATTTTACCAAAAAAGCTCTTCTCGAGCAGCGAGTGAATATACCAGAAGGCACCCAATTTGAGTAACATAGAATTAGTCTAATAAAGGCCTGGTATACCCCAATATTCCCCCGGGCATCAGCCTGGGACGTAAATACCCCCGGTGCGCAATGCACGCACAATTTGCTTCCTTGCACCTTCTAATAATTCGATAGCGGCGTGATGATCACCCGTCGAGGCAGCAGTTTCAGCTTTACCACGCGCCTCTTCAGCCACACCAATATACTTATCCACCTGTTTGGCAACGTATGCTGACGACTTTCGCTTTTCTTTCAACAACACATCCACCAGTACAAGCTGTGACTTATAACGCTCCAGCTCGTAATCATACTCATCTTTCTTGGTGGCAAAATTCAAACTGCGCACCAACGTTTCACCTTCGCGCATCGATTCGATCGAATTACGCAGCATCTCAAAACTCTCGCGTAGCAACTGCTGGGCAATTCCGTACTGCTTCGAGGCAAACGCCTTATCCGCTTCAGCTACAACAGTATTAACTTGCGCCCTCAGCGCACTGCCTTCACTGCCCGCCCCTTTCTCGTCACTAATACGCTCATGCTGCTCCAGAAAGGTATCGACGGAACGCTTCAATTTTTGGTAATCAGTTTGATGCTTTTCCGCCATCACATCTTCCCGCGAGGCAGAGCGAATCGCGGTATACATCGCCTTAACCGATTCATTCAGCAATCGCGATGCTTCGGTCTTATCCCCTGCATGCAGCGCTTGGTCATAAAGTGCTTTAGCCTTAGCGTGGTATTCATGCGCCTTAGGGTTATCGCTACTCATCACTTGCTTAGCACCCGATGATGTATTAATAAGCTTGACGATCTTATCCATTCGCGGATCTAACGCTTTTGCCTGGGCCGAAACAACCGGTACAGCGGTCGGCTCTGGCGCAACGAACGCGGTGGCCGCAGGTTTAGCCTCAGTAGCTGATTCCACCACCTTAACCTGCGCAACAACCACCTCTGGCTCTGACACCACAACAGGCTCAGGCGCTACTACGGCCACAACATCGTTATTTTCCACAACGGGACTGGCAAACACCACGGATTCTGACTGACCAGAAAGCTGGGCAACTTCCGGCTTTTCAGGCACCGAATTACAACCAACCAGCACTGTCGCCCCTAGGGCAATAAGCACAACCTTTTTCATAAAGGGATTCTCGCAGAATAAACCTGAATACCCGCTGAACTAGCGCGGGAGAGACGCAAAAAACCGGCAACCAATGGTCACCGGCTATACATGATTACTCTTTGAAACCAACCGCCTTTTTCTTTTTAGAATGACAGCGTTTGCACTCAGTAACAGGGAAGGCCACCTTTCCGTGACAAACTCCACATTTCTGTCCGAGCAGAATCGCAGCCATACTAATCTGGTTAGCGCCCTTCTTAGGAATAAAAATATCCGGGTGGCAGTTAGAGCAATCCAACCATTCGGTATGCTGCTTGTGCGGATACACAACGTCCGGCATGGAACCCTTTACTTCCCGAACAATATCCAAATCCATCACAAAGGGGCGTTTATTCGGATCAACCCGGTCATAGCGAGGCTCGATGGTACCGTCAGCCAGCGTCTTCACCCAATCGACCCGGTTGCCACCAACCCCTTTCGCAAAGCCCGCCATGCCTTCGCGTGGAGCCTGCAGCAGAAAAGTGCCTTCATTGTCAGGATCGTGAATACCGTCCTCGGCTGGGGGCGGGTTCCAAGAATCAGACGATGGCATCAAACGATTGAAAGAGATCTTGGGCTTCTTTGCTACCGTAGCCGCAGCAGGTACAGGTACAGGTACAGCCGACTTTGCCGCAGGCTTAGGCGCCTCAGCTACTTTTTTGGCAGCGGGCTTAGCTGCCGCCGCTTTTGCCGGTGCAGCCGAACCAAAGCTCAGCCCCGCTTCCTTAACCATATAGGCGACAGCATTACCGATGTCTGCATCGCTCAGCGTAGGATTACCACCACGAGCAGGCATACTGTTAAGACCATTCAACGCATGGTCCAGCACTGAACTTTTACCCTGCTTAACACGGGGAGCCCAATCATCTTTACTAGCCAGCTTGGGGGCCCCCATCACGCCCGATTTATGGCACGCAAAACAGGCCTTGTCATACACCGCCTTACCCGCAGCAACATCATCCTTTGCTACAGCGCCGGTACTCCAAACAGCCACCAACGGCAACCAAGTTGCGATCACGATAGATCGCTTAAACAGATTCATGTTCACGATCTACCCCCTTATTTACGGTCAACTAGATTTTGTACGGTACTATGATGCACCTGGGTCTGGGTTTCAGGCTTAGCAGAATGACACAGGTTGCAGTTTTCAGTCGACCAGGCGACCTCGCCGTTATGGCAAGCGCCGCAGAATTCGCCATCAATAATCTTCAGCATGTTGATCTTGTTACCACCGGCCTGAAATTTAAATCCCAGGTCTGCATGGCAGACTTTGCAGCGGAAACGAATCCGATGAAACCAATGCGGAAAAACAGCTGGCCGCATACCCGCCTCATCGGAATAGTTATTGATTACTATATCGCCATACTCTGCGTGGGCCACCGTGGCTCCTAACCCCCCTCCCAAGAGGACACAAAGCATCAGCACGATGCGCCGCATCGCTCTACTCATGCCAATTCGATCAAACATTATGGTCTCCATGATTATCTTGCACGACATGTACAAGGCCTGGTTACACCCAAATAAAGAGAGGCGCATTATAAAGCACAGGGCGATATAAGTCTGCCGACCTTAGGCTAGGAAAAATTGACCTGAGACAAAAAATGATCTCGTCGACTAGTTGAGCGGACGCCACCGGCGACGGATTTCGAAACGCAGCCGACTGTTGATCGCGTTTCGATCACCGACAAACTCCAACAACCCCGACAAGGAAAGCAACCCCCAATTCCAGCGAAGTTCGTTGCTCGCTAGCCATGCATATCGTACCTGCCGAGACTCTCCTTCGCGCTCTTTAAAAGTCTTGGTGATATCAGCCCTTATCAAAGACTCGTATCCCAACCTCGGCACACCAAAAATAGGCCGAAGCAAATAGCGGACCTCTCCATCTACGACGCTACCTATAGACTCTTGCTTTAAATCATCAAGATCCCTGAACACCTGAACACCGACATCCGATGTCAATGAAGCGCCATTATCGAGCCCCCTTGAATGCTCCAATTCCATACGGACCAACTGGTTCTCTGCATCAGAGCCATCAATCTGCCTAAAATCTGCAACGGTCACCTGAACACTGGAAAAGGCCTCCTCGAAGGAAAGAGTGCGGTAATACTCTGCCGAGTGAGATATTTGGTATTGAGGGTCAAAACTCTGTCGATATATATCCGCACTCAAACTCTGAGCAAACTTCAAACTCGCCCGTTCGTATTCGCTGTATTCAAATGCTTTTCGTACATCGTGCGCCCCTGAAGCTCCCCACTGCTGCGTCTGCCGGTCTTCGGACTGACTGGCCTGAACCGAAGTTTCAGCATCCAATCGATAGTCCCAGCTGTAAAAAGGGGCAACAGGCGATGAATAATCCACTCCTAACGTCTCAAAAGTGCTCGTTGAGCTTTCACTTCCGGCCTCAGACACCGTCAACCCAACAGCCCCAAATGAACGCAACTCATTGGTGATATCGTAATTTAGCCGGCTATCATGACCTAGCTGATTAAACTCGGAAGACCCACCCCCACTCGACTCGCTGGACGTATTCACAACACGAGTAGTACCAGAATAATCCAGTCTGCCAGCATAACGCCGCGGATACCAACGTGTCGTGTTGGTTAACTGCAACACCTCTGCACTCGATTCTCCTGCATCGCTTAGTATATAACTGGCAAAATTATTGGTTGACAAAGAGTACGCTGCGATCCGGTAGTCATGCTTACCGGTCAATGCATGGCTTGATGAACTACTCTGATCTGAATCAAAATTGCGCCATTCATACATGCCACCCAACTCATGAGCCCCCACCACATCATCAACCCGAAATTCAAACCACTGATCGTCTGTACTTTGATCAGCGCGCCGAAGGTCAAGCTCGTAGTGCGCCGAAAGCTTCAGCGACCTCCGCTCAAGAGGAGAATAAATCTGATTCAACCGGAACCGATAATCACGCCCCGCATCACCATCATCACTATTTAAATACTGATCAACAGAAAAAGAAAAGTCGAACTGCAGTCTCGATCCAGGCAACAACGTCACCCCTACATTGGCCCCGGTGCTATTAAACCAACTCGTGCTTTCAAACTGACCGTCAGAGCCTTTACGATCAAGAGTGATGTAATCAAACGTAGAATGAACGCCAAAGTTCAACCGGGAAAACCAGGGCTTCCAGACGAAACCACGTGTATCGCCTAAAAAGTTAAATGTATGCCTCGACTGAAGCTGAGTTGACTCTCTCTCACCTCCGGATATCTGCTGCGCCCTATCCCAGGTAATAACAGTTTGACCGTCCAGACCAAACCGCCACGGGGTCATCCTTACCGCTGGCAAGGCGTGCACCTGCCCTGCCAGAAAACTAACCAATAGCAGTAAAGCGACCTCTGTTTTTAAAAACACTGCTTTAAGCGAATGCACTATTGATTACTTATATCCCTAGTCGCTCAAAAAACTCCGAATTATATTCAATATCAGTTTGTGACCTTAATTTAAACCTTAATGACTGCCACTCCAGCTCAGCCAGCTCTTGGGCCAACAACCCCTCCAGCCTCGCTTCGACTTTTTTAAACGGCAACAGCTCTGCATCAATTCGCTGGTTCAACCGAAAAACAGCCACCCCCTCCAACAAGATGACCGGATTAGACAACTCGCCAGCTTGTAGCTGATCTAATTCCTGCTGCGCTTCTTCCCCCAGCAACCCCTCGTGCATCAACCCCATATCACCACCAGAGGCAGCCGTTACATCCTTTGAATAGATCTCTGCCAACTCTTCAAACACCGCACCATCTTTCAGCTCAACCAACAGTAACTTTGCCCGTTCGACCTCCGCATCCCATGCGACTTGCCCCGCACTAGGGTCGACCCCCAGCAAAATCAACGAAACACTCTGCTGCATTGGCCGGGTAAATTTATCTGGATGCTGCTCGTAATATTGCTGTCGCTGGATCACGCTCGAACTCACCTGCGCCGTAACTTTCTGCTTTAACGACTGCTGCAACTGCTCGCGTTCAACCTTCTTACGCATTCCAGGCAATAACTGCTGACGCAAATTCGCCCAATTAGGATCATCTTTCTTTTTACTTTCAATTTTTGCCAGACTATCTTCAACCCGCCCAGCGTCCAACGACACACCTTGCCTAAGCGCTTCGCCAGCAAACAAAACCTGGTCCACCATTTTGTCCAACACATCTCGTCGGTAACTGGCTAATTCGGTCTCAGGGATTGCACCATGATAAAACTCGCTACGGACCGCACTTCGCACCTCCCTCACAAACTCATCAACACTGATAGATTCGCCACCAATTCTCACAAGCTGCTGCTCAGAAAAAACCTGCGCCGACACAACTGTTGCCAGCAACCAAATCAACGAACCCCAAAAAACTTTATACATACCCGCTCTCCCGCGACAATGACCGGCTATTATAGAGGGATTATTCGCTCCGAGAAACGGCTCACAATTCCTGCAGACAAAAAAAAGCCCGGTGCATGCATCGGGCTTTTTTACTACTAACAGTCTTATTTATTGTGACAAGCTAAACAGACCGAACTTCCAGCATTCTGAATACGCAAGAAAGTGCTAGTACCATCCTGGTGTGGATCATGACAGCTAGCACACTCAACAAACGGCTCAGCTGAATTACTGGTATTGCCGCTATAGTTAGCACCAATATCGCCCGAGCTTGATGGATTACGTGTATACAGCTGCATATCGTACTTATCACGACCCGATGCCGCACCAGTACTTGTAGTAAAGCTATCAGTTTCAACATACCAGACCGGAACACCGTTCAAAGACAGAGGGAAAGCCTGATTAAAGTCTCCATCAGCACAACCTACACTAGTGGGCGTACCAGCCGAAGTAGTTTGATCATAACCACCACCACAATACTGAATACCTACTGGGTGATCGTTACGCAGATCCGTACCCAGCATCGGCACGGGCTCACCGGTCATACGATCGGCAACCTGGTCACTAGGCGTTCCCATACCAGAACCTGGAGCATTCAGCATGTTATCCATCGCCTGGGCTCCATCGTGACAAGACAGACAAGCCAACGAGACCGAACCCACAGATGCGACCGCACCATCTAGTGAACTGGTACCTAATTGATCGTATGTTTTATACGCCGTCGTCTTGTTAGACAACTCTTTGTTCCACAATGGAACTGGCGCCGAGGTATCAGAGCCGTGAGGCGTGTGGCAGAACACACAGATCTCTTGGGTACCGTAACTACCCGCTCCCTGAGCACCGGAACCAGCGCTTCCCAAGTCGTGCTTACTATCTTTAATTCCCGCGACTCCGAAACCGGCAACACCTACGGCTGCCGCTCCGACGATCGCAAGTGCTAATTTGCTCTTCGAAAGTTTCATTATTATCACCCTTATCAATCCGCTGTACTGATATGCAATATTGGGATATACCCACAACAACTTACATCTATTCTTTACAAAGCAGAATTCGTACCAATAAAAATATTTGTATTAATTACAACTAGTTAGAAATACCAGCCTCGTAACCCCTACAATAAAACCTCTTTTTTTCCCAATATCGAGACAAACAAATCTCAAGCCTGAGAAATTAACGCAACGAGGTCACTCGCGCTACACCTCCATAACTACCGATCCAAAACGCTCCACTGGCATCACGTCCTAGTGAAAAAACGGTGTTGGAGTAAAGCCCATCTTCAGTGCTGAAGCTCTGCTGCACTTGACCGTCCTCAGACATCAACACCATGCCATGACTCGTCCCGATCCATAAACCTTCCGCATCGCTCTCGGCCATAAACACGTGGTTAGACGGCAGCCCTTCTTCGGTCGTATAGGTAACCCACTCATTGCCATCATAACGACTCAAGCCTGCGCCCCAGGTTCCAACCCAGGCTCGACCTTGCTGATCTACGGTTAACGCGACGACATAATTAGGGTTATAAGCGCTATTAACGCCTGTCAAACCTTGCTCAATCTTCTGCCTTGCATGGTGAGATGAATACTGCGCCGGATCACGAGAGAACGGATTACTGTCTTTGACTTTTTCATACTCAATACCCAAACCATCTTTATGAGTCCAGTGCTCCCAACTCTCATCGTTGTATTTAAAGTGCGCCAAGCCACCCTCGGTCGCGAGCCACACATCATTATTTTTGCCCTCATGGAGCCCATAGACCCAATCATTGGGAAGTCCTTGGTTATCAGCCCCAGTACTAGTATTAGCTACAGTATAAACTTGCCATGCGTCAGGGTTGTCCAACTCCCCCTTTGCGATACGATTGACTCCGGTCCAGGTTGCAATCCAGATATCGCCATTGGCCACTTCGATCAGGTCGTAGACAAACGCATCACCCAAACCTTCGGGCACATTATAATTTTTCCATTCACCCGTTTGTTCATTCAAAATGGCAAGCCCGCCACCGTATGTACCCACGGCGATACCATGACGGGTACGGCTGACATGGAAAACCCCGTTAGCCAGCAAACCAGAGCGCACATCAAAGTGCTCGTAACTATCATCGGTAAGGTTATACCGCACCACACCACCCGAGGTACCGACCCAGACGACGTTATCCTTATCAGCATAAATCGATTTTACATTACGCTTACCAACTCGATAGTGGACAAACTTGCTCTTTGCCGGCTCTTTATTCTGCAGTACCACCTCAGAACCACTATTTATAGGCTCGATCTCAGCCTTGACGACCTCTGGAACCGTTATCACATCCGAACGCGGATCATCAGCAGCATTAATAACCACCATCGCAATAATCAAACCAGCAACCATACCCCCTAGGGTCAGCCAGGCCTTAACATCCAATTTCACAATCACTCTCCAACGTCTATTTTCTAAGCTGTCTTAGCAAACCACCAAACCCTACTTTTTAGTGATCTGTACCACACTACCTCGTACGCCGGCCCAAACATCCCCTTGCGCATCGATAGCCAGCGCGTAGACATCTTGTGAAGGCAAGCCGTTAGCACGCCCTATCGTTTGCCAGGTTTCGCCATCAAAACGCGAAACACCGCCGTTTGTACCAAACCAATAATTCCCAATTTGATCACGCGCTATACTGTAAACGACATTGCCTGCCAGGCCGTCCTGGGTGGTTAAATTTCTCCATTTTCCCGCTTCATAGATACTGACACCTGCACCCCAAGTGCCGACAAACACCCGATCTTGCTCATCGACCAATACACTGAACACATAGTTGGGGTTATAGGTCGCCTCCCCTCCAGCAAGAATCCCCAGATCATGCCGGTTTCGTGTTCCCAAACCTGTGTTGGTACTAAAAGGCAATTGCTGGGCATTCTCGGCCCCCATACCATCCTTATGAGTCCAAGAGGTCCACTCATTACCGTCAAACCGTGTCACTCCTCCTTCGGTGCCAAACCAGATATTGCCCTTACTGTCACGACCTATACCGTACACCCACTCGTTAACCAATTCGGCAACATAAGTATCCATCTGTTCGGTTTGACGATTCATGTGATTGACACCCGCCCAGGTACCCACCCACAGACTTCCGTCCACGGCATCCGCAAACGAATAGATCCAATAATCGGCCAACCCATGCATGGGAAAGAATGTTTTCCAGTCGCCGTCTTTGTAACGAGTCATCCCCCCAGCATTGGTTCCAAACCATTTATAGCCGTCAGGATCGACATGAATCGCAAAGACATATTCGTTAGCCAAACCGTCATCACGAGTAAACGTATTCAGCGGATTCTGGTCCTTGAGGTCAATTTCATGCACTCCGGCAGAGGTTCCCACCCATAGATGCTGATTTTCCTGCTCAACCGCCAGCGAACGAACGTAAACGCTTTCTCCAACGCCAAACACACTCTTCACCGCATGACTATTGGCACTTAAACGCTGCTGAAGCGCCTGTTCCAAATCATTTGATTGTGTATCTTTCTCGGAAGAACAACCACCCAAAGCCAGCGCCAGAAAGATAGAGCTCAGCCATCCTGATTTACCCATTAGTGAAGCGTCCTTATAAATTTAACCACGTCATTGATCTCATCCTCAGACAAGAGCACAAGAAAAGAAGGACACAAGCGCCCCCCTCGATTGATTCGCTCGCGTAACTCGAACTCATTGGTACGGAGCACATAATCCATAAAGTCACGAGAATCACGGTCACGCCATTCGCCCTGCTCAGGCTCATGGCATTGAGTGCAATTGCTGTGATAAACAACCTTACCTTCCCTTATCCCTGCTTGCACAGAGGAGTACAATGCTAGCCACAAAACAGAGATGATCGCCAACAGCCTCAGGGTCATTTTAATTTAGCCTCAAGCTTTTTTACTTCAGCAGCATCCATCACCAACCCCAACTCTTCTCTTTGGTAAGCCAGGATCAATCGAGTAATCGCTGGCTGCTCCCCTATCTCTGCCAAACGCCGATACAGCTCAAGCGAACGATCTGACTGAGAGCTTTCCAATCTGCCAGCAAGGCTTAACATTGCTCTAGGAAAACCATTATTAGCGGCTTTCTCTAACCACTCCAAAGACTCCTTTTCTCGCTCCGGATCGCCTTTATAGTACTCAAATAAAAAGGCTGAATAGTAGACCTGTGCCAACGAGTCACCTTCTTGAGAAGCAGCTAACAGCCAACGCCCCGCATCCTCAGCCCCCCCTTTCCAAAGGATGTACCCTAGCATTCGCTGCGACTCAACCTCACCCTGACCCGCAGCCTGCTCAAAATAAGCCATCGCACCTAGCATATCTAGGTTCTTATAACGCTCTAAAGCTTTTTCAAAACCTTCACTGGCCGCAGGAGCAAAGCTCGAATAACTCAGCACCCCTAATAACCCCAACGACACTAGACATTTTTTTAACCTCATACTGACAACCTCTTAACCATCCTCGAGCTTACGATACAAACTAGATAGGCCCAACCCAAGCTGCTTAGCCGCCACACGGCGATCACCAGCATTTTCCTCAACAGCCTGCTTGATGACACTAATTTCAAACTGACGAACCTGCTCTCGCAGCGTTGTTCCGGCCGATACAACCCCTAGCGGAGTATTCAACAACTGCTGCGGCAGATCTGTCGACTGAATCACTCCGTCTTCGGCCAAAATTAATGCTCGCGAGATAACATTCTCGAGCTCTCTAATATTGCCCGGGTATTCATAGGAATTCATTAATTGCCGGGCATCGGAATCAATCATAAAACGAGCGCCTAAGCCCATTTTTTTAGATTCTCTAGCCACAAAAAAATCTAACAAACCGTCTATATCTTCTTTACGCTGGCGCAAAGAGGGCAATTCGATATTGAATATATTCAGGCGAAAATAAAGATCTTCTCGAAACGTACCGGCTTCAACCATTTCCGGCAGATTGCGATTCGTTGCGGCGACAATACGCACATCAATAGGAATCGTTTTTTCAGCCCCGACGGGACGTACCGACTTCTCTTCCAATACGTGCAGCAGCTTAACTTGCAACCCTAACGGCAGTTCACCGATTTCATCTAAGAAAATCGTTCCCTGATCCGCCTCCTGAAACAAACCTTTCTTGTCTTTGCTGGCACCGGTAAACGCACCTTTAACATGACCAAACAGTTCACTTTCAATCAGATTTTCAGGTATAGCACCACAGTTTACGGGTATAAGCGAAGCATCAACACGATTACTGTTCTGATGTATTGAGCGAGCAGTCACGCCTTTCCCCGTTCCCGACTCACCGGTAATCAATACCGTGCTATCTGTTACGGCAACTTTGGCAATCAGCCGTTCAACCTGCAGCATCGCTGCAGACTGCGTTCGACATTGCTGCCCTTCAAACCCCATCACCAAACGGCGTAAGGTCTGATTCTCTGAACGCAAGCCGATCATGTCCGCCAACTGCGACAGGCGATTGAGCAGATCTTCATTACGCAGCGGCTTAATCATGTAGTCGTATGCGCCGCAGCGCATCGCCTCAATCGCTGTATTAACCGAAGCAAAAGCGGTCATGACCAAAAAAGCTGTTTCGATTCCAGCTTCACGCGCTTTACTCACCACCTCGATCCCGGTCATATCGGGCATCCGAATGTCACACAGTGCCACGTCGATAGCATCTCGCCCCAGGATGCTTAGCGCCTGGGTGCCATTCTCCGCCAACTGAACCTTATGCCCGGCTTTGGATACCACGTTTCCAAGAATCTGTCGCAACGCAGGTTCATCATCGACGATCAGCACATTAAGATAACGTTTCATCACTTCCTACCCATTGCTATCGACCATCTCGCTGGCGCCATACTCAAAACAGATCCGAACCTCAGTTCCAACACCCAGGGTCGACTCTAACTCCAAATGACCGCCATGCTCTTCGATTAATTTCTCACAAATCGACAATCCCAAACCAGTCCCTTTACCTTTCGGTTTAGTGGTATAAAAACTATCAAAGACATGCATCATCGACTCATCATCAATACCGCAGCCATTATCTTTTATCACCACCAACAGCAGCCCTTCGGCTAATTTATGAGTTGTGATTTGCAACTGCGGTTGCTTGTCTAGTAGCTCAGACAAAGCGTCCGCGGCATTGACCAACAGATTCATAAACACTTGCGTTAACTGGTCAGTCACACCTTCAAAAGCAGGCAGATTAGGATCCAAATCAAGTACTAAATCAATACCTTGCCAGCGCTTATCATAACCCAATAATTTCGTAGCCCCCTGTAAAATGGCATTAAGACTCAGTAAGCCACGCTCCCCTTGATTTGGGGAGGCAAAACCTGAGACATCCTGACTGATAGCTCGAATCCGGTTGGCCTGTTCAACCACTAACTCTAAATTATCCCGATGAGCCTCCAGCAACAACGTCTGCTGCTGCGCGGCGTCATCACTGAGCACCTCATCCAGTAAGCCTTGAATTGCGGCAATAGGATTACCCACCTCGTGTAATATCCCCGCCATCAACAAACCAATTTGCGACATCTTCTCCTGTTGAAAATACTGCAGTCGAAGGTTATCAAGCTCCCGCTCTGCCACTTTTCGCTCTGTAATCTCCCTTATGATCAATAACAAGCGATCATCACCTGTTGTCTGCAACCGGCAGTAGGATACTTCTACCGGCAGCACATCCCCTCCTGATCGCACTCCCACCAGCTCCTGACGACAATAGTCCTGTCCTGACTCAGTTAGCTGCTGATAAATCTGGCGATAATCCTGATCACTAGTTTGATAGTCGGACGGTAGCAGGTGCTCGATTGAGCGGCCCAACAACTCACCAGGCCGAAAGCCAAACAATGCTTCTGTACGGATATTGCAGCTTTGTATATCGCGATCCATCCCAATAGTTAACATGCTGTCAGGGCTACTGTTCAGCAAGCTATCCAAGAACATCCGCTGATCATTCAGATCGGTCAACATATCCGCCTGTTTCCGGATAATCCGGCGAGAGTAGAAAAACATCGCGCAGATCAACACTACAAAACAGAGCAATACATATCCGGCATGAACAAAAAAATTATTCCGATGATGCTCGAGTACACGCGGAGGAATCCAAGACAACAGCCGCCAGTTTACCGAACCGGTATTCTGTGCACCTGATATCGAGATTGGGTGGACGATATACAGGCCATGATCATTCTGAAACTGCCCCGAATCAGCAATCTTCATCCGAGACAACCTTGCCGCACCCCGAGCGATATCATGATCTGCCTGGGCGCCTCGCCAGGGGTGTTGAGTATCCAGCAGCATCGTCAACGCAACACCATGCTTTTGCTCCCCCGAACGAACATCGGGCAGATCAGCAAGCGAATAATCGACCACCAACCGCGCTTCAACGGTGCCATCGGCGCCAACCCACGGCAGCATCATCCGAACATATTGCTGCTCTAGCGAGTGTTGCTGTCGCCCTAGCAGCTCAAACGCCACCCCAGACATCACCGAAGGCATCACTCGACTCGATTCAACATCCGCTTGATAACCTTCGACACAGACTAGATCCTGCGTTGCCGCAGAGGTCACTGACGTCCACTGAACGCGTGCAAACTGGGCATTTTGTCGACACAGTAGCTGAAGCATTTCGTCCGTCGATAAATCCACCTTGTTATTAAAATTGACGGTAAACAGGCTCAGCTCCGACACGCTACGCTGTAGCTGCCGCGCTAGATAAGCATCTTTTATCTGCAAATGCTGCACTTCGTCGTGAACCAATACGTTTCGGTGCATTTCAACATCGATGTGATAAATAAAGCGCAACACCAGCCCAAACAACAACATCAACAGCAACGCCACCAATGTTGAAATAGGGTTGGTTCTAAAATGAACCAGGACTTCGCGTAGCGTAACGTTCACTAAAGCGGCTCCCCATTAGCGCCCAACGCCAGCCGTTTGGAATCTCTGGGTAAAAAAACTTCGACAGTCAGTCCCTGGTCATCGTTAGGCAACAGCCGCATATAACCGTCATGACCTGAGATAATCGATGAACAGAGCAACAAACCTAACCCCGAACCTTTTCCTTGCTTGGTGGTATAGAAGGCATCAAAGGCCCTTTCTTGCTGCTCTTGAGTCAGACCACAACCGTTATCACTAACCCGCAATATCACGCCATCATCTGCAACTGCTGTTTCAATCCTAACGAAAGGCTGCTCAGGGCGTTGCATTTCAATCGCTTCAAAAGCATTAACAACCAGATTCATTAACACCTGCGATAATTGATCGCTATCGCCCATTATTGCTGGCAATTGAGAGGCTAATTGCTTTTCCAGTAAAATCCCATACCAACGCTCATCGTAATGCAGCAGATTATCAATACTTCTGACCAGCTCATTCAAGTCCATCCAGGCAGTCGCTTGTCGGGGTCGGTTAAACGCCGCCATATCTTCGGTAATACGACCCAACCGCTCGGTATATTCCACTATCATTTCAAGATTATTTCGTGCCGATTCAATACCCGCGTCTGGCTGCCTCAAAGATTCCTGGCATTCACGGGCTAAGCCCAAGATCGCCGCCACGGGGTTACCAACCTCATGCACGATCCCTGCAGCCATGTGACCAATGGTTCCCATTTTATCTACATGGAATTGCTTATGTCGTTCAATTTCTAACTCCTGCTCGCGCTGCCGCAAGCGACTGGCCATCTGATTAACCCCGCCAATCAACTCCCCCAGCTCATCATCTCGATTACTCTGAAGCGGTTCACCACGATAACCATCAACTATTTGCCCCACACGCAATTGAACCTGTTCGATATCACCGACCTGCTTGCGAAAGAAAATCGCCACTATCCAACCCAGTAGCCCCAAACCGATACCAGCGAATAGCAACGATATCTGAGCGACTCGATCACTCTGCGCTAAGTACGTATCGATCGCCTGTTTATTCTTGATCCGATTACGAGCCAGCAACTCATCAAGCTCTCGCTTATTGGCAGCCAGCGCATTGCGCAACGTCAGCATATTGTCTGGCGTAGGTCGAACCAGCGTATCTGCCAAGCTACGCAGCATTTCACGAAAGTCCGTAGCCCGATCAGGGTAGAGCTGAAGCAAACCGGCATAGCGCTGCTGTAACTGGGTAAACTGATCATGCACTTTGTTCAGAACCATCTGCCGGCCACCCGGTTCAGCCATCACAAATAGCTCTGTGATAGCCCCAAAAGCGGCAAGGTCCGCCTCAACCAAAGCATTTTCCTGCTGCTGCAGTTGATCAATAGCCGCGAGCTGACCCAATAGCGATGCTTTCTGATAGAGCACAAATACAGCCAACAACAAACTGTAGGTAAATAACAAAGTCAAAAAAAGGATGCTTTTGCCGCGCAATGAACGAATAAAAGGCAGCCGCTTAGATTCCAACACTGCTTCGAGTTCTAATGTCATTCCATCTCCTCCCCTACCGCTAGCAAAGGTTCGAAGTACGCAGGCTCATTCCACGCCTGACTACCGACAATACTTAGCTTAACAACGCCGTCTGGACCGACAATAAGAGTCTGAGGAAAGGCCTCAACCCCAAGCAGGTCGCTCGCAACCGCCATAGAGCTATCCGTTAATTGTAAAAAGTCGATGTCGTATTTCAGCACGAACTCTCTGACCAAATTCAGATCCTGATCAACCGTAATCCCGATTACTCGATAGCGATCTGAATTGAGTCGCTCGCTCAGTGCCTGTAAAGCAGGCATCTCTTCTCGGCAGGGACCGCACCAGGTTGCCCAGAAATTCAACACCAACACCTTACCGCGAAACTGAGAAAAGCTGATAGGATCACCACCCAGCTTGGGCAAAGTAACCGCTGCCAACTCTACGCCAACCGCTGGTGAAGCAGACTCCATCTCACAGCCGCTAAGCAGTGCCATCATAACCAGCATCCCCAACCATCGTTTTATCACAACATACCGCATAACTAAGGCTGCGATTGAGCCGCAGATTCACCCACAGTGGAGAACGCCCGCGAGATATAACTCACCAACGCATCGATCTGAGCTTCGTCCAAGACTGATTTCCAAGCCGGCATGGAGGCCCCGACAACGCCCTCTCGAATAATAGCTTTGAGACGAGGCCGGTCAACCAAACCCATATAACGACTATCGGTCAAATCACGCGGGTGCGAATCCAGAAAACTACCGATCCAGTTTTTTCCCGTTCCATCGGCAGCATGACAGAACGCGCAATTATCCTGGAACAACCCCTCTCCCTGCTTCTCAACCCCTGTCAATTGCCGCAGCTCAGGCTTACGGTCATGCTCGGCATAAACACTGGCGGAGG